>WFRY01000130.1 GCA_015486315.1 Desulfobulbaceae bacterium | reverse complement strand
TTCCCTCGCAGCGCCAGTCGGCAAGGCCGAGCAGGGCACCTATCCCGATTTCCCGCATCCCCGCGGCCGCGGCCCGGGCCGGGGTAGCCAGCCGAAAATCATAATCGCATTTTCTGCCTGCCAGGTGTACCTGTTTATAGACCCGGCGGTCATAGGTTTCCTGGTAAACGGCCACGGCGGTAATTCCGGCTGCAAAGAGACGGGCATATTCCTGCTGCTCAAGGGGCTGTACTTCAATGGACAGGGCGGCAAATCGGTTGCGCAGCTTCCGGGCGATTTCTTCGAGGTAGTCTACTCCGGCCCTGGCCGGGGCTTCACCCGTGACGAGGAGAAGGTGCTGGAAGCCCCGATCCCGCAGGATCTCGGCCTCCTGTATGGCCTCTTCCATACTGAGCCTGCGGCGCGGAATTGCATTATCCGCGGCAAAACCGCAGTAGGCGCATCGGTTGACGCAGAAGTTTGACAGGTAGAGCGGGGCAAAAATCTGGCTGATGCAGCCGAACCGCTGTCCGGTAATTTCCCGGGAACGGGCAGCCATCCGGGGCAGCAATCGTTCCGCGGCCGGAGACAGGAGAATGGCGAGATCGTCCAGGGTACAGCGTGTTTTTCCTAAAACCGCCTCGACCTGTTCTTTGGTAACAGCGGCAAAATACTGCCGTAGTTTTCCGAAATCCGGGGGCTGAAATCTGGGAGTCATTGTTCAGCCCTCAATAAAATCAAGGGATTCACCGACCAGGCCGGTTGTTGGTGAAGAGGCACGGACTTCAGAGGAACTTGTCCCGAGACCGGCCTCAAAGGCTTCCCGCCCGGCCTCAACCGCTTGTTTAAAGGCACGAGCCATACGCACCGGATTCCCGGAAACGGCTATGGCGGTATTGACGAGAACAGCATCAGCACCCATTTCCATGGCCTGAGACGCATGTGACGGCGCACCGATACCGGCATCAACCACCACTGGTACTTTTGCCTGTTCAATGATAATAGAGATCTGCAGGGCCGTCTGAATTCCCTGGTTGGTTCCGATGGGAGCGCCGAGGGGCATAACCGCTGCCGCGCCCACGTCCTGCAGGCGCAGGGCAAGAATAGGGTCGGCATTCATGTAGGGAAGCACGATAAAACCTTGAGCAGTCAGTTCCCGGGTGGCTTTCAGGGTGTCGACCGGATCGGGCAGCAGGGTTCGTGGATCCGGTGTCACTTCAAGCTTAAGCCATGACGTACCCGAGGCAGCCCGGGCCAGGTGGGCCAGCCGGATGGCCTCTTCAGCAGTACGGGCACCCGAGGTGTTGGGCAGAAAATGAAATCGTTCCATGTCGAGGTGGGACATGATATCGTCTTCAGGGTTTTCGAGGTCAACCCGGCGTAAGGCCACGGTGACCATGCGGCAGCCGGAGGCCTCAATGGCCTGCTGCATGAGTTCCGCGGAAGCGAATTTGCCGGTTCCGACAAAAAGGCGTGATGAAAAAGGTGTATCAGCAATGGTCAGCATTTTTGTCGTTACCCCCCACCAACAAAACGGATCAGCTCCACCTGGTCGCCTTCATGAAGGCGCATGGCTGTATACTGATCACGATCAATGATTTTTTTGTTTATTTCAGCAACAACGGAATCAGCGGGCAGATCCAGTTCAGAGAGAAGCAGGGCAAGGGTACACTGTTCGTTGATCTCCCGAAGTTGTCCATTACAAAATATCTGCATAATATGAAAACAGGATAATCACGGACAGGATACATCAGTTTATATGCTTCCTGAATTATCCATTGTATTTGTATTTATTTATACCTGAATCCCGCAGTTGTCACGTTCAGCGTCTCCGCTTACCTGTCGGAGATGCGGATAGCGAGCTTTCAAAATGCAGGATCAAACCTGAAGCAGAGTAACACTTTCTATCTTTCAAATGAAGAGTAAAATGACAGGAAAAAATAATTACCCCGGAAGCAGAAAATGAGCGAGACATCTCCCTTTGAAAAATTAATACAGAGCGATTGAAGTTCTCTCGGTGTCTGGCATATTTTCGTTGCCTGATTTGAAACTGCCTTCTTGTTTTTGCCGCCCTGTAATGTTATATTTTTACATAGATTCTGCAATTGGCAAGTTTGGGGTCTCCGCTCAGGAAGGGAAGATGCAGATAGTGAGCTTGCGAGATCTTCGAGGCATCAGGGGCGTAGACGTATTCGCATGCTTCACGTCCTTGATAACAAAGCAGGCAAGGAACAGACATGGCTTATCTGAACACATGAATCTGGATTTTATCCTCCTTATTGTGACCATCATTATT
>WFRY01000129.1 GCA_015486315.1 Desulfobulbaceae bacterium | reverse complement strand
TGCAGATTACCGGAAGATACTTTCCAAGGACATGGAGATGAGCCGGAAAGGAAAACCAGCTATCCATGAGTGGTTGTGCTAACCTAAAAATGACCAGCAAAGAGGTGTTGTGCTAACTCAAATTTGACCACCCCGAGCACAGAATCGTCCCGGTGTTATGGTAGTGAGAAAAATCATAACCAGGGAGGAGAGGAGTTGCTCAGCATGGATCAATATGAGTTCATTCGCACGGCCCATCGGGTCTATGGCAAGAACATCAGTGAGCTGTCGAGGATGACTGGACATTCCCGCAACACTGTAAAGAAGGCGTTGCGGGGAGAAGCTTGGAGCTACAGTGAACGAAAGAAGCAGCCGTATCCGGTTTTGAGCCAGTATCTTGAAACCATTGATGGATGGCTACAGGAGGATCGCAAGGTTCCGAAGAAGCAGCGTCATACAGCCCGTAGGATTTACCATCGGTTGGTTGAAGAGCACGGCTACAAGGGAGGGGAATCGACAGTTCGGCGCTATGTGAGGATGGCCAAAATCAAGCTGGGCCTGGATCGTTCCGGAGCATTTATTCCGTGCGATCCGGAGGCCGGCATTGAAGCCGAGGTTGACTGGGGCACAGCCACGGCAGAGATTGGCGGGAGACGGCAAACGATCAAGATATTCTGCATGCGCTCCAAATTTTCCGGCAAACATTTTGTCCGAGCTTATCCTTGTGAGCGTCAGCAGGCCTTTTTTGATGCCCACCTGCATGGCTTTCAATTTTTTGGAGGTATTTTCCCTGTCTTAATCTACGACAACCTGACCACGGCGGTGCGTAAAGTTCTGCAGGGTCGTAACCGTATCGAGCAGGAGTCTTTTGTAAAATTTCGTGCATATCACAGCTTCGAGGCCCGTTTCACCAACCCGGCTGCAGGCAATGAAAAGGGAGGCGTTGAGGGGCTTGTGGGGTTTTCCAGGCGGAACTACCTGGTTCCGATCCCGGTTGTTGATAGTCTTAGGGAACTCAACCGAAAGCTGCTTAATCAATGCCGATCCTATGGAGGGCATACCATCTCCGGCCGTGAGCATACGGTGGAAGAACTTTTTGAGCGGGAACAGGATCACCTTCTTGCCTTGCCGGAGCATATTTTCAGCAACCAGTTGTGTTTAAGCGGCAAGGTGGACAAATTTGGCACTGTCATAGTGGACAAGAACCGCTACTCGGTGCCAACTATTTATAGCGGCCAGAGTGTAAGCGTGCTGCTGGGTGTAGACAGGGTAATCATTTCCCTGAAAAGTAAAAAGATTGCCGAACATGAACGGGTGTACGGCAACAACAAGTGGCAGCTGGATCCCGACCATTACCTGGATCTACTCCAGAAACGCCCCATGGCCTTTGACAGTGCCAGGCCCATTCGGCAATGGCGTGCAAGCTGGCCTGGCTGCTATGAGAGGCTTCTGCAACGATTTCAGCAGAGTCAGGGGAAAACCGGTGGAATCAAGGATTTTATAACGGTTCTGATGCTGCACCGCCGTTATGATCCCTCAGAGGTTGAAGCAGCAGTGGAACTGGCCGTGGAGCAGGGTCTCAGTTCCGGCGAGGGAGTCCGTCACCTGCTCATTTATGCCAATGACTCCCCTGTGAAGACAGCTCCCCTTGATGGCTGGGAGGCCATTACCCCGGCCGACGTCCGCCAATATGGACAGTTGGGAGGTGTCTAATGAATGAGACAGCCCTGTTTGAGCTCAAGGCGAATCTGAAAGATTTGAAACTGTCGGCCATGAGCCGTGAGCTGGACACCAGCCTGCGCCAGGCCAAGGACAACGGTATGGGTTATGAAGACCTGCTCATTGATCTGACCCGGCTGGAGATAGCGTCCCGTGCCGCCAACCGTTTAAAGCGGAGAATCCGTGAGGCCCGGTTCCCGCTGCTCAAGCCCTTGGAGACCTTTGATCTGTCGGCAGTACCGGAGCTGGACATCAGGATGTTCAGGGAACTGGTCACCTGCGAGTATATCCGGGAACACCGGAATGTGATCTTTCTTGGCAAGAGTGGGACCGGCAAGACCCATATGGCCACGGCACTTGGTCTGGAGGCCTGTAAAAACAATTACCGAACCCGTTTTGTGACCTGCTACGGCCTGGTCAACGAACTCATCGAAGCACGGGAAGAACGTGACCTACAACGGTTGCTGAAGCGATACAGCCGTTACGATCTTCTGATCCTTGACGAGCTGGGGTACATCCCTTTTTCCAAAGAAGGAGCGGAATTACTCTTCCAGGTTCTTGCCGAGCGCTATGAAAAGGGCTCGGTGATGATTACCGGTAACCTCGGCTTTGCCGACTGGACCAGGATCTTTGGTGATCAGGCCATGACAGCGGCCCTGCTAGACCGGCTTACCCATAAGGCCAAGATTATTAACTGTAAATGGGAGAGCTACCGCCTGAAGCAGAGTCTGGCTGATCAACAATCAACCAAAGGGGACGAATAATGGAAAAAACAACATGCAATCCCGACAAAGGCAGACTGGTGAGCCACGAGGTGCAATATACGCCCGCCAATACCATCTGGTTTGAAGAGGATGATCCTGAGGGTGTTTACCCGATAAGGGATATCCATGGAGCACTACTGATTCGGGAGCCGGGATACCGTACTCCCCTGCTGATCTAGGGGCTGTCAAGGGCAGCAATCAATCATAGCAGGGATAAGGCGCGGGAACTGATCAACATGAACAGGTAACAAGGTAACAGAAAAAACAAACGGCGGCTATCCAGGCCCCGGTCGGAACCTGGAACCGTCATCTTTTAACCCAAGCCCGGGGTGGTCAAATTTGGGTTAGCACAGGTGGTCAATTTTAAGTTGTCATTACGACCGTTTTCTCATATTGCCCTGGATCAGGATCAGGAACCTGGCAAGCCATGTTCTCGGTCTTGCTCTTAAGAGGATTGTCGGTGATTGGGAAATCAGATACGGTGTGGTTCCTGTAC
>WFRY01000128.1 GCA_015486315.1 Desulfobulbaceae bacterium | reverse complement strand
GGGCTGCCACTTGTTGACATCCTGCCGGTGGACGAAATATTTTCTGAGCTCATCCTCGGTAATCCGGTCGGGATCTTTGCCGTGGTGAAATTCAATTAATTTGCGCACATGCCGGGCATAGGCTTCCTGGGTACGTTTACCTTTGCCGTTCCGTTTAAGGGCTTCAACCGCTTCGTCATACCAGGGTGTTTGCAGTGCTGCCATAATGCCGCTCCTTTCTTTTCAGGGATAAAAAGATTAAATGGAGTGGTATTATGGCAGTTATAAGCAAAAAATCGGAAGGGAATTGCGCTTTTAAGGAAGGCCTGAAAAAAGAAGAAACTGGTTAGAATTGTCAATCCTGCCGCGTCAGCGGCTTACTTGAACAAGCCGCTCAACCGGACGCTTCGCGTCCTCGCTGCTTTCGGTTTCATCACCTGGTATTTCGTCTTTCATGTTATTCCCTCTGGCGCAAGCGCCGGTTAGCTAGGTCGTTCGGTTGCTGACTTTGAACAAACAATCCTTGACAATCCCGCGAAGTAATGAATGTAAAATTTCAATTTTCAAATAACGCTACCAGTTATGAAGAGCATAGTATTATACAGAGGAAGGTGATACAATATTTGCTACGGAAATCAGCGGGCAAGCCTCGTTCGATCCTGGATTTAGGTTGCGGAACTGGAGGGCTTTATAAATCTATTGATTGGCAACTTAATAATTTTATAGCTGTTGATTTTTCTCGGGAGATGTTGTCGCTTCATCCTTGTGCATCAGGTGTCAACTGTATTCTTGGGAATTTTAATGATCCTAAATTGTTTGACTGTCTCTCTCAATATGCAATAGACAGAATATACTCCGCCTCTTCATTGCAGTGAGCAGTTGATCTTAATGCCACATTTAGATCTATCAAAAAGCTAAATAGACCAATATCATTTGCGATATTTACTGAAAACACCTTTAAAGCAATCTTCAACACCGCTGGTATCCGTCCGACACTACGCTCAACCGAAGAAGTCTCCGCCCTTTCTGATTTGTATTTCAGTGCCTGTTATGAAACGGTTCGATATACGCTCTATTTTGATTCTTCGCTTGAGCGGCACACAAAATATCCTTGGGTACAAAGAAATGAAGAAGCTGATACGCGATTATCCCTTGGATTATCTTGAATTTGAAGTTTTGTTTATTATTGAGCAGTCAGGGGAGTAACAAATGGGCCAGGATAGAAAAAACAGAGGGGTTATTATTTTCGGTGCAGGCGGGCATGCCAAATCAGTGATCAGCATTATAGAAGCGGAAGCCAAATGGAAAATTCACGGATTATATGACGACGACAGTGCTGCATTGAAGGGAAGGAAGGTACTGGGCTATACGCTGATCGACGATCCCTTTGCAGCCCAGCATCTTGGCATGACAAGGGGGTTTGTTGCCATCGGTGATAATCAAATCCGTGCTAAGATTGCCAATACCATAACATATAAAGGCATCCGTTTGATCCGCACAATTCATCCGAGGGCACTGATCATGAGTGATTCGATAATAGGTTCCGGAACCATGGTTCATGCACAGGCTATACTTGGTGCGGGTTCACGAATCGGCACCAACGTGATTATCAGCGCAATGGTCTGTGTCGGTCATGACAGCTATATAGGCAATAATGCTCATCTAACACCGGGAGTATTAGTCGGCGGCGGGGTAACAGTTGGAGATTACTCATTCTTAGGATTAGGTGCTGTCGTTCTACCGAAGGTCAAAGTCGGGCAGAACGTGCAGGTCGGCGCCAATTCAGTTGTCCATAAAGATTTAGAGGATAATCTGGTCGTGGCGGGCAATCCAGCGAGAGTGATTAAGAGAAATAAGCCTGTTACCACGATGAGTGGGTAACTTGTCATAATTAATTTGTGTACAATAAATGGTGTCATAATCAAATTGAACTAATCACCATTATTCTATATAGTTACGCAAGAGAAAGCTGCGTGTAGTTGATGTCCTACGGTACAGTAAGCGAGTAATTGGGGTCACGGTTGTAAAAGTAAAGCAACGGTCTTTCAGAAGTCTTTCAGGAAGTCTTTCAGGGGTCAAATCTTTATCCTTGGCATCAAAAAAAGATCAAACAAGCCTCAAACATGACCGTGACCGGGTCTTGGTCTTTACGAATACAATTCCCCAACGCTGTTTACACGTCATGAACCGGGGTGATGAAAGAGGTGTTGTTTTCAATGATATGGAAAAGCCCTTGCCATGGATACCTTCAGAGCAGTAAAGTTGAGAGCAAAGAGCTATCAGATAGTAACCCAGAAAATACCCGGCACTATCACACGCTGAAAAACCGGCTGCTCAGGAGAGAACATCTAAAAGGCATAAGGTTCACTTTCATTTTCCCGGTTGCCTGTCTCAATATTGAATTCTGAGGTAATAACATGGCACACCACGTTCTCAAGTCCAGTTACTCTCATCTGGCCGATCGACTCAATCGCTTCCCCCAAGGCGCACCGCCATCGCAACTGTTGTATAAAATCCTCGCCCTCCTGTTCAGCGAAAAAGAAGCTGAGTTGGTGGCCCAACTGCCTATCAAACCCTTCACCGTTGAAAAAGCCAGCCAGGTCTGGAAGCTCAACCTGGCCGAAACCCGCAAAATACTTGAAGAGTTGGCGGGACGGGCCATCCTGGTCGATCTGGATAAGAATGGAGAATCGATCTACGTCCTGCCGCCGCCGATGGCCGGCTTTTTTGAATTTTCCCTGATGCGCACCCGGGGCGATATCGACCAGAAACTTCTCAGTGAACTGTTCTACCAATACATGAATGTTGAGGAGGATTTCATTCGCGACCTGTTTGGCCGGGGAGAAACCCAGGTTGGTCGGGCTTTCGTCCACGAACCGATCCTGACCAATGAAGATGCCCTCCATGTCCTTGATTACGAACGAGCCACCGAAGTCATCAAAACAGCAACCCACATCGGCGTCGGGACCTGCTACTGCCGGCACAAAATGCACCACCTGGACAAAGCCTGCGATGCCCCGATGGATATCTGCATGACTTTCAACAGTGCGGCGGCATCACTGACCAAACATGGTCATGCCCGCCTGATCGATACCGACGAATGCCTCGATCTGCTGCAGCAGGCCTACGACTGCAGCTTGGTACAGTTCGGGGAAAATGTCCGGCAGGAGGTAAATTTTATCTGCAATTGCTGTGGATGTTGTTGCGAGGCGATGATTGCCGCCCGGCGTTTAACTATTTTGAACCCGATTCACACAACCAATTTCATCCCGGAAATCGATCAACAAAGCTGTACTGGATGTGGCATATGTGTCAATACTTGTCCGGTGGAAGCAATCGCCCTGTCCTCGGCAAATGACCCTAAAAAACCAACCCGCAAACAGGCCACCCTGATTGATGATCGCTGCCTCGGCTGCGGCCTTTGTGTCCGCGCCTGTCCTGAAACGGTGATTAAACTGAAATCACGCCCCGAACGGGTACTTACCCCCTTGAACGGAATCCATCGTGCCGTGGTTATGGCTATTGAACGCAACAAACTGCAGAATCTGATTTTCGACAACCAAACCCTGTTCAGCCACCGTGCCCTGGCGGCATTGTTAGGAGTTATTCTGCGACTGCCGCCGATTAAACAGGCAATGGCCAGCAAACAGATGAAATCACGTTATCTGGAAAAACTGATTGAAAAAATAGATATTTAGTCGATGCCCAAATATCCGGACAAAGTATTCCGACAACACAAGCCAGAATGCTGTACATGGCAACACATGGGATACATGGGGTCAAATCTTTGATATTTGACACCCATAAAGAGATCAGATAAACCGCAAACATGACCAGACCTTTACGAATACAATTCCCCAACGCTGTTTACCACGTCATGAGCCGGGGTAATGAAAAAAGTGATATTTTCACTGATGATGAAGATAGAAATTGTTTTCTAAAAATTCTTGCTCAATCGACCAGGACTTACAACATAAAGCTCTACTGCTTTGTCTTGATGAAAAACCATTTTCATCTTCTGGTGGAAACCCCACTTGGAAACCTAAGCGAGTTCATGCGTCATTTCAACATAACCTACACTTCCCACTACAACCGACGGCACAACCGGGTTGGCCATCTCTATCAGGGCCGATACAAAAGTATTTTAGTTGAAAAAGATTCTTATCTGACAATGGTATCCAGATATATTCATCTGAATCCAGTGAGAACAACTGAAATAAAAACTTTAAGACCAGATCAACAGTTACAGCATCTATGGTCTTACAGTTGGAGCAGTTTGCCGGGATATTTAAACCCGGCCGTTCAACTTGATTTTTTGGACTATCAAACGGTTCTGACAGAGTACGGCGGTTGCAATCAAAGCGGAAGAAACCTGTATAAACAACAATTGGCAGAAGATTTAAATACAGACTTCAGTATAAAGGATAAAATCATCGGTCAAAGTATACTTGGCAGCAAAAAGTTTATTTCCCGAATAAAAGATAACCATCTAAAAAAGACAAAAGAGCGGGAAAATCCTGGCGTCGGAGAAATTCACAAATATCTGTCACAAGATATTGTATTGTCTCTGCTGGCAGATGAATTTGGGGTGAAACCTGAGAAGATCTTCGCAACAACAGGGCAGGTAAAACAAATTACCATGACTGTTCTTTACAAATATGCCGGCTTAAATAATCGCGAAGTGGGGGAACTGTTCGGGGTTGACTACTCTACCGTCAGTCAAAACAGAAAACGTTTACGGGAAAGAGTTAAAAAGGATAAAAAAACTGAAACATTACTCGATAGAATCGAGCTGAAATTGTCAAGAATAAAGATTTGACCCCCCTGTGTGTGTTCACTGTGTTACTCCCTATGTATTGGTATTTTTGTTTCATATAATTGCCAACAGCTCGTCTTATTTCAAAAAGAAGAAATACAAAACGTAGAGGGCGTGAACAGAGGCTATACCGAGGGCAAAAAAAGCCCACCGGCGATGCCGGCGAAAAAACCGCCGCCGCAATGGTTTTACCGAACCAATCAAAAAGGTAATGAGCAGGGAAACATAAGCCAGGATGCCAATTGAGATAGTCAGGATAAATCGCCAGTTGGTTTTACTGTAGCCGGCCTGGGAAAGCGCGGCGTCCTTGATTTCCGGTTCTAAATGGACCACCAGATGCATAAAAAGGATGCGGGCGTCATCGTCGGACAGCCATTTATCTGATTTCCCATGGCGATAGGCAATGCCATCCTTCCAGTCCAGGTATGTTCTCCGGGAAAGGGCCTGGTCGGCAGAATGACAGCCAGTGCATTTTTTTTTAAAAAGCTCTTGTGCCTTTTGAGGAGAATGTTCAAAGTATGCTGCGGCTTTCTGCGAAACAAATCCGTTGTCAGCCAAGAGAAATCCTGGAAAAAACAACAGCAAGAGCACAACAACAAGAGAAAGCTTCTTCATTTTTCAACTCCAAGTTTTTTAAGTTTCAGCAAGCCGGCAGGCTGCTCGTTTTAATTTTTACGATCACCCAGAATTGGCCAGCGGGAAAAAGCCAGGAAATACAGAAGAACAATATTGACCAATGGCACAGCAGCGACTCCAGGTTAGAGATGTGCGAAGCCGTCAATCTTTTTCATTTCCCCGGAAAAGGCAACCGTGAGATTCCGTCTCCCGGTAGTCTTCGCCTTCTAGAAGCACAATAATCCCTGGACCATGGTCTCAAGTCAAGTGTTTTTTCTCGGGTAATTTTATCTTGTCATTGCTGCTGCATGGTGCAGGTTTAATTTCAGCGCAGATCAGGCACAGAAAAAAATAAATCGGCACCATGGCATTCCGGAAAAAACTTTTGTCTTGACAGCAGGCTTGCGAGCCTGTATATATTAGATAATAATTGTTATTAACAAATAGTATGTTTAAATTATCTATCCTGCAAAGGGACTGCGTCGTTGCCTGATTCTCTCACCCGACTTGATGAAATGCTGGCCAAACTCAGGGAGCGGAACTTCCGTATTACGCCCCAGCGGCTGGCCATCCTCAGGATCCTTGCCGTCAGCGAGGGGCACCCCAGCGTGGAATGCGTGTTTGAAAAGGTCAGAAAAGACTTTCCCACCACCAGCCTGGCGACGGTCTACAAGACCATCGCCCTGCTCAAGGAGTTGAACGAGGTACTGGAGCTGGGATTCCCGGACGGCAGCAACCGCTACGACGGCAACCGGCCAACGCCGCACCCGCACATGATCTGCACGCGCTGCCGCAAAATCATTGATCCCGACCTGCTCAGCCTGGAACAGCTGACCCTGGAGGCAGCCCAAAAAACCGGGTTCAAAATCCAGAGCCACCGCCTGGACTTTTTCGGCCTCTGCCCGCAGTGCCAGCAGGAAGAGACCGGCGGATAAAATTTTTTGCCTTATTAAGGATAATTATTATCAGTTAATATTATTAATTTTTAACTAACGGTTATATCACGGGAAGCTTTTAAGGATTCCCACGGCGGGGAAAGACACCAACAAAGCCGGTCATTACCCCTGAGCGTCAACCAGAAAACCTTTAGCGAAAACACAGGAGGATGAAGATGAATGCAGAAAGAACCTGCCCGGTAACGGGAAAAACCAGCCGCCACGCGGCCAGCCGCGGCACCACGAACCGGGACTGGTGGCCGAACCAGTTGAAGCTGAATATCCTGCACCAGCACTCCCCCAGGTCCAATCCCATGGGCGCGGACTTCAACTATGCGGAAGAATTCAAGCAACTTGACCTGAAAGCCCTGAAGGCGGACCTCCACGCCCTGATGACCGATTCCCAGGACTGGTGGCCGGCCGACTACGGTCACTACGGGGGCCTTTTCATCCGCATGGCCTGGCACAGCGCCGGCACCTACCGCACCAGCGACGGCCGGGGCGGGGCCGGCACCGGCAACCAGCGCCTTGCCCCTCTCAACAGCTGGCCGGACAACGTCAACCTCGACAAGGCCCGCCGCCTGCTCTGGCCGATCAAGCAGAAATACGGCCAGAAAATTTCCTGGGCCGACCTGATGATCCTGGCCGGCAACTGTGCCCTGGAGTCGATGGGCCTCAAAACTTTCGGCTTCGGCGGCGGACGCGAAGACATATGGGAACCGGAAGAAGACGTCTACTGGGGAGCCGAGAGCGAGTGGCTCGATGACCAGCGCTACTCCGGCGACCGCGAGTTGGAAAACCCCCTGGCCGCCGTGCAGATGGGCCTGATCTACGTGAACCCCGAAGGGCCGAACGGCGAGCCCAATGTCCTCGCGTCCGCGAAAGATGTGCGCACAACTTTTGCCCGCATGGGCATGAACGATGAAGAGACCGTCGCCCTGATTGCCGGCGGCCACACCTTCGGCAAATGCCACGGCGCCGGCGACCCGAAATTTGTCGGCCCGGAACCGGAGGCCGCCCCCATCGAGGAACAGGGCCTGGGCTGGAAGAGCAGCTTTGGCAACGGCAGGGGCGACGACACCATCAGCAGCGGCATCGAGGGCGCCTGGACAGCCAACCCGATCAAGTGGGACACGGGCTATTTCGACATTCTCTTCGGCTACGAGTGGAACCTGGGAAAAAGCCCCGCCGGCGCCTGGCAGTGGGTCCCGGTCAACCCGGAGGAAAAAGACCTGGCCCCCGCCGCCCACAACCCGGCAAAAAAGGTTTCCACCATCATGACCACGGCCGACCTCACGCTGCGGCTGGATCCGGTCTATGCGCCGATTGCCAGGCGTTTCCACCAGAATCCCGAAGAGTTCGCGGAGGCCTTTTCCCGGGCCTGGTTCAAGCTGACCCACCGGGACATGGGACCCCGCTCGCGCTATCTCGGCCCGGAGGTGCCGGACGAGGAACTGCTCTGGCAGGACCCACTGCCTGCCGTTGATCATGAGTTGATCGACGACCGGGACATCGCCGTCCTCAAGGCTGAAATCCTGGCCGCGGGCCTTTCGGTTTCCCAGCTGGTTGCGACGGCCTGGGCGTCCGCCTCCACATTCCGCGGTTCCGACAAGCGCGGCGGGGCCAACGGGGCGCGCCTCCGCCTGGCGCCGCAAAAGGACTGGGAAGTCAACCAGCCGGCCCGGCTGCAGGTTGTGCTGCAGGCCCTGGAAAAGATTCAGCAGGAGTTCAACCGGAAACAGGCCGGCGGCAAAAGGGTTTCGCTTGCCGACCTGATCGTTTTGGGCGGCTGTGCCGGGATTGAAAAAGCGGCACAGGACGCCGGGCATGACGTCAGCGTCCCCTTCACACCGGGCCGCACGGATGCCTCACAGGAACAGACCGACGT
>WFRY01000127.1 GCA_015486315.1 Desulfobulbaceae bacterium | reverse complement strand
GTTCAAGCGTAAGCGCTTCATTAACGACACTCTTAGGGTGCAATCAAAAATAACTTCACATTGTCTACACAATTTCTACGAAGTTATTTTTGATTGAACCCTTAACGTAACTACTCACCCTCATGAGCACCTATGTTGTAATACCCCCGGCGCTGTAACTACTTACAGGGTGCCGTAGATTTTCGTGGCTAGTCCGGCGCCGCGTATACGTCATACGTAAGCCGGGCTGGACGCGGAAATATGCGGTGCCCTGTGAGTAGTTACCCCTTAACTTGATAACGCCTACATTCAGGCAGTGGTCGGATCAGCAGACGATCCGACCACAAAAGAAAACAAGGGTTGGTTTTAAACCTGCAGCTTATTTTTTATATGCCTTGTCCCAACCCCAGGCGTTTGCCCCGGAACCGCGCTTGAAAACACGTTCCCGGAACACGTCTGCAACCACATCTGCATCACCGGCCATTAATGCCTTGGTGGCACACATGGAGGCGCAGAGCGGTACTTTGCCTTCGGCAATACGATTCTGCCCATACAGTTTGCGTTCTTCTTCGGAGAAGTTCTCTTCGGGTCCACCTGCACAGAAAGTGCATTTATCCATGGCACCCCGGGCACCAAATACCTGACCGTCGGGGAACTGCGGTGCCCCGAAAGGACAGGCCATAAAGCAGTAACCGCAGCCGATGCAGGTCTTTTTGTTGACAAGCACTATACCGTCATCCCGTTGATAGATGGCATCAACCGGACAGACGGCAATGCAGGGTGCATCGGAACAGTGCATACAGGCAACGGAAATGGATTTTTCTCCGGGTTTCCCCTGGTTGATGGTGATCACCCTGCGGCGATTTACCCCCACCGGTATTTTATTGCCTTCCTTGCAGGCCACAACACAGCCGCTGCAGTCAATACATCGTTCTATATCACATAGAAATTTCATGCGTCCCATTGAGTATTCCTCCTAAGCCGGGGTGATTTTACACAGGCCGTCTTTAGTTGCCTGAATCTGGGTGATAATGTCATACCCGTAGTTGGTACAGACATTGGCTGGTTCACCCACAACATAGGGCTCATGTCCCGCCGGATACTGACCGGCCAGCGATTTGCCCATGAGTACACCGCCGAAATGGTATGGCATGAAAATAGTGGTTTCATCGACTCGTTCGGTGACAAAGGCTTTGACCTTGACCTTGCCGCCTTCCGGCGATTCAATCCAGATCATCTGTCCCTCGCGGATACCGAGATTGTTGGCTGTTACCGGGTTGATTTCGGCATACATCTCCGGCTGCAGTTCGGCTAAATATTTATTGCTTCTGGTCTCGGCCCCTGCGCCCATGTGCTCAACCATACGTCCGGTGGTGAGAACAAACGGGAACTGTTTGACAAGCTCGGGATTCTGTTCACTCTTGTACTTGGTGAACACCCGGAAATGGTCGGGTTTATCTTCATAGGTCGGATACTTTTCGATCAAATCCGGTCTGGGAGAATGGAGCGGCTCACGGTGAATCGGTACCTGGTCGGGGAAGGTCCAGACCACACAACGGGCCCGGGCATTGCCGAATGGGGCCATTCCACGTTTGAGGGCCTCTTTGATAGTCTTCTGGCTGAGATCAGTTTTCCAGTTGGTTCCCGGAACCACGTCTTTAAATTCCGGATAGCCTCCCTTGACCTCACTGCCTGGATTATATACCCCCGGAGCAGCCAGCTGATCTTCTTTACGGCCGCTCATGCTGTAGGTATGTTCCAGCCCAAAACGATTTCTGAACGGCAGGCCGCCTTTGTCGACCGGTTTGGACACATCGTACAGGATCGGCGTACCGGGATGCTCTTCGGTCCAGCAGGGCCAGGGCATACCGTAGTAGTCGCCGTCGCAGGGACCGCCTTTGGCCTGCAGGGTCTCAATGTCAAAGGTGTGCCAGTTCTCCATGTGTTTTTTCATTCGTTCAGGGGTCTGTCCGTTATAGCCGATGGTCAGGGTCCCCTTGTTGATCTCACGGGTAATGTCTTCCGGCACTTCCTTGATGTTTTTATAAAATTGATCGGCAAAGCCAAGACGTTCAACAAGGCCGTTCATGATGGCATAATCATCCTTGCAGCCGTTAATGGGATCAATAACCTTGAAACGCCACTGAAGCTGGCGGGACGTTGAGGTTACAGAACCGGATGTCTCATACTGACTTGAGCATGGCAGTATATAGACATTGTCCGTGGTACAGGTTGCTGCCGCCATGGTCGGGAAGGGATCCACGATAACAAAGAGATCAAGTTTGTTATAGGCTTCTACTGCCTTGTTATACTGGGAGTTGGAGTTGGAGCCGCAGCCCCACTGGATCATGGCCTTAATCGGCGTGTACTGATAGATCTTGTCGTTTTGCAGGACCCCTTCATACCAGCGGGCAAGGGTGAACCCCTTGGCATTCATCCATTTCTTTTCCTTGAACCTGGAGACCATGTAATCGTAATCCACATCCCATACCCGGCACCAGTGTTTCCAGGAGCCGTCTTTCAGTCCGTAATAGCCGGGCAGGGTATGCGACAGAACGCACATATCGGTTGCGCCCTGGACGTTGTCATGACCGCGGAAGATATTCGTACCGCCGCCTGATTTACCCATATTTCCGAGCACCAGCTGCAGAATACAGAATGCCCGGGTAATGGAGGAACCGATATGATGCTGGGTCCCGCCCATGCACCAGGTGAGTGAAGTCGGCCGGTTCATGGCCAGAATCTTGGCGACTTTTCTGGTCTGGGCGGCCGGAATACCGGTTATATCTTCAACAGTCTCCGGAGTGTACTTGACCGCGACGTCTGCCATCTCGGGAAATCCGGCAACCCGGGTGCTGATGAACTCTTTGTCCTGCCAGCCCTTTTGGATAATTTCATTGATCAAACCCATGATAAAGGCACAATCGGAACCCGGACGAATCCGGACAAATTCCGTTGCCTTGGCCGCAAGTTTGGTAAAGCGGGGATCAACAACAATAATCGGTGCATTGTTGACCTCTTTGGCATGCAGGATATGCTGCATTGAGACCGGATGCGCTTCAGCAGCGTTGGACCCGATAAAAATCATTGATTTGGTATGTCTGATATCGTTCAGACTGTTGGTCATTGCCCCGTAACCCCATGTGTTGGCGACACCTGCCACCGTTGTGGAGTGTCAGATTCGGGCCTGGTGGTCGACGTTATTCGTCCCCCAGAATGCGGCAAATTTCCTCTGCAGGTAGGCCATCTCATTGGAGACCTTGGCACTGCCGTTCAAGTGCAGGGCATCAGGGCCGTCCTGCTCTCGAATGGTTTTCAGTTTAGCGGCAATCTCATCCAATGCCTGATCCCAGGCAATCTTCTGCCACTTGCCGTTCACCCGTTTCATGGGGCTTTTGAGCCGTTTTTCGCTGGTAACCATATCTATGGCACCGGCGCCTTTACAACAGTGACCGCCGCGACTTACCGGATGATCCTGGGCCACTTCCTGGCGAACCCAGACCCCGTTTTGAACTTCAGCTTTAATTCCGCAGCCAACGGCACAGTAGCTGCAGATGGTTTTAACCGTTGTTGAATCGGGATAGGCAGTTTTAACTGCAGCAGGAGTTGCCGCCTTTGCAGTCATTCTGGTGGTCATAGCTGCACCGGTCAGGGCTGCTGTTGCTGCCGAGAGCTTGAGGAACGAACGCCTGGCAACCTTTGGGTTCAAGGTAACCCGGCTGGTTTTCGTTCCTGCCGGAGAGGAACTGCGAATTTTTCGTTGCGCCATTTTAAGTCTCCTTATTGGTTAACGCAGTGAATCATAGTATTTTTTGAAATCATCCGACTCATGATACAGGACTTCATTCGATACCCGGGTCTTCCTTGTCTCAAGGGCACGGACCTTTTTTCCTGTCAGGGTCGCTCCTGCAGCTACTGCTGAACCAGCCAGTACCTGTTTGAGAAAGGACCGCCTACTCTCATCATTTTGCTGCATATCTATCCTCCACTTGTCAGGAATAAAAATGACGGGCTTCTTAACCTATATTCCGAGTCAGCCCCGGAATGATGGTCCTGAAAATTTTTTCAAACCATCAAAAATAATATAATTCATATGTATAGTATACCACTCTCCCCCCTGTCTGTGAACCTCCTTTATAGAGATAAAGATATGTTGGTTATCTGGTATCCATCAGTCCCTGTTCAAGGAGGAGATATTCATTGAGGAAGTTGATGCATCCTTTATAAAAATCAGCCTCCCGGTTTACTTCTGCTGCTGCAGCAAGCTGCGCGGCAGTGGGAATAAGGAACTGCCGCAGCAGTTGATCCTGCAGATGCCGGGCATGCTCTGCCCCCTGTTTTTCTTCTTCAATCAGGGTAACAAGAGTATCCAGCATAAGCAGGAGGGAATCTTCCGGGTCGGCACTGCTGCCGTCTTTAATCAGCTGAGCGTTTTTCAGCAGTTCCCGATAATCGACCAGGCTTGGTCCGTAACTTCTGCCGTCAAGATAATAGGACGCAGTTAACGGCATCAGGTCGTTACTGTACGGATTGCTGAAGAGTTCGTAATGCTCGTCTTTAATGTCCTGCAGATTTTTATTGTTGAGAATCTCACCGAGCTGACGAATAACCGTATCAAAACGCTGATTGATATGTTCTCCGGTCAGGGCAGAAAAAATACCGCGCCAGCGACTCATCCTCTCTGCATCAGGCTCATCCTGAAAAAATGATTTCAACAGATCAAGAAAACGGAGTCGGACCAGGAAGAGATCGCGGTCGGTTATGTCGGTTGCGGTATTCATCTATTACTTTTCATGTGATTCAAAGAGTTTTACAACACGGCAGGTTTCGCAGTAGTTGAGGAGATTGTCGTCACTGTCCCACATGTTCTTTCGGGTGAGTATTGTCATGATCTTTGTCAGTGACTCACGGGTGCCGAATATTTTTCCGCATTCCAGACAGTGGACCGGTTCGGCCTGTGCCAGTACTGTTGTTTTAAAAAAATCAGGATGGAGCGGCAGGCCGGGTTGCAGTGTAATGGCATCTTCAGGACAGATATCGACACAGGTCCCGCACTGGGTACACAGGGCAGGGGCATGGTTTAATGAAAAATTGCTGCTGTTGGTTGTGAGTGCTGCAATGCGGCATTCACCGGCGCAGGCACTGCACAGAGTACATTTATCCCTGTCGCAGGTAATTTCACCAAAGTCTGCAACGGCAGCGCCGCTCAGGCGGACCGCCTCAGCCTCGCTTTGCAGACAGAGAAAAGAGAGCATATCCGCCAGCTTTTCACGCCGGTTGGTAAAAGAAAAATCGTGATACAGTCTGGTTAACGGATTCTCAACACTGTTTTTTTCCAGTTCGGCTGCAAGTACATTCTGCCCGGTACAGAGCACCGGATCATGCAGGTGGAAAAGAGTATTCAAGATGGTGTTGACAAGAGTAATCTGACGGCGAATTGAAGCACTTGCCTTATTATCTTCAGCCAGGACGATAATCCGGCCGGCACCCATACAGTAGAGCAGCAAGAGGTGCATACTGCTTAATGCCATGGGTTGGGGATACTCAAGAAAGAAAACCGGTGCAGATTCTACCTGTTTTGTCCGCCACCAGAACCGGTGCAGTTCCTGTTCATTGCCCAGTACGACCGTGCCATGTTTTTCAAGAGCAACTGTTCTGAAGTATTCAACAAAAGAAGCGTCAGTGAAGCGGCCATACTGCAGGGCGCCCGTGGGACAGCTTGCCAGGCAGGCACCGCATTCCGTGCACAGCAGATGATCAATATGAATTCCGTCCCGGTCTCGTGAAACGGCTCCATACGTGCAGGCTGACCGGCAGTTCTCGCAACCCGTGTCGAGTTTTGCACTGTACTGGCAGATAGTCCGGTTGCAGGAAACAACCTCTTCAACCCGGGCGCTATAGATGGAATGGAAAAGCCGGTGCAGATCTTTTTCAGTATATATGTTGTCGGTTGAGCGGGGCAGATTTACCCGGGTTCCCTCAAGGAGAAGAAGAGCAGGGGTTAAGAGTACTCTTTTTTCAATCGCATGCAGGTCTATTGCCTGCTGTGGACAGACGTTGACGCACTCATTACAGAGTGTACACTGGGAAAAATCAAGATAGAGTCGTTCAGACAGGCAATGTTGGCTGCATGCCGGTCCACAGGAACCGCAATAGGAACATTTCTCCAGATCGACCGGCTGTCTGACGGTAAAGGAGAGCTGGTGCTCGCCTCCTGTACTGCCTGCTATTTCAAGGTCATGGACCGTGGTAAGGTCCGGGTCATATGCCTCTAAAAGCAGCGGCTCAATCTCTAAAATTCCGCTGTAGCTGTCAAGAAACTCATGGAGGCAGTCCGGTTCAGCTCCCAGGACCGTCACCCGTGGATCAGCTTCAAGGACATAGGAGCGGAAAGACTGAGAGTTGCTGCGGACAAATTCGGCCCTGCCAATGGCTGCCATGTCGTCATTACTGCAGTTTGCCAGATCACCGTTGAGCTGCAGGGTCGGGGACAGAGGAAACGGGGAGTCGGGATGGATTGCAGGAAATCCCCCGGCCAGAATAACATTGCAGTCGGATCGGTCAGGACCGGAAAAAGGGGATCCCGGACATTGCGGGGTGGCGGTGGAGGAGAAAACCATATCCGCCCCCTTGCCGTAGCAGAGCAGATGGGTTGCGTATTCATTCATATAAGGTTCTTTCCCCCGGGACTGCATCGGGTACTGGGTAGATTAATCTGACTCGCTCAATTATAGAATATAATCCTGTCGTCACATATATCTACAAAATAATTATTTATTTGACAGGGTTCAGCAGCCATGGGAGGCTAACAGCTTTTCGATATCCGGGCTGCATATCAGTTGGATATTTTCACGAACTTTCTCTTCAGGCCAGTTCCACCAGCCGAGTTTCAGCAGTCTGGCAATAAGATGATCATCAAAGCGCATTCTGATTACTTTAGCAGGATTGCCTCCAACTATGGAAAAAGGCGCTATGTCATGTGTTACCAGCGCCCCGGCTCCTATTGCCGATCCATCGCCAATAGTGACTCCGGAAAGAATTGTGGCGCCATACCCTACCCAGACATCGTTCCCGATAACTATGTCCCCTTTTGAGCCGGTCATGCCGGTTATATTGCTGGTTTCCGGCCATGGGTCGGCAATCTCCGGAAAAGGGTAGGTGGTCCCCAGATCCATACGGTGCTCACCTCCCATGAGTATGGCAACTTTGGCGGCAAAGGAACAGTATCTGCCGATGATGAGCCTGGTAGTACTGTCGTAGGTTTTGACATCAGGGGAACCATAGGTAAAATCACCTATGGTAAACTGTTCGCCCTGAATCTGATCTTTGGTGAAAAAGAGTTTTTTATTAAAGATTCTCATGATAATAGATGGATGGAGAGTTATGATTCAATGTCCGGCAGCAGATACCGTTTCATCCTTAAAGGCCTCTTCTACCGGTTTTGCAGCCGGTTAATACTTTTTAAATTATGATTACCCTCAAAGCTCAGCCATTAACAAATTCCTGGATCCCCGATAACAACACTCGGGGATGACGCAGCTTGCACCCTCGGAGGATGACGAGGATTGTAACTTCGGGGGATGACATCTAAGGCCCTCCAGTTACAGGACGGTGGTTTTGCAAGTTTTCTGCACCACCTGAATAAGTTACAAAGGAACAAGGCAGTTAAAGTATTCTAATCCGTCATCCCCGCATGCTTTCAGCGGGGATCCAGGCATGTCCAGATAAATGGATCCCCGATAAATACATTCGGGGAGGACGCCAGGAAGAAAATATGACAACGTAGCGGTAACGGCCCGTATCACTGGAACTAAGCAGAATCACCGACTTCAGCTGGTTCAATCTTGTAGATTGAACCATGAGTTTATGACAAAGTTC
>WFRY01000126.1 GCA_015486315.1 Desulfobulbaceae bacterium | reverse complement strand
GGCAGCAAGAGGCGCCACAGGTAAAATTTGACTGATCCGGTCCCGGGCCATGAAGGCTGCAGACGGTATACTCTTTGATCCGAAAGCAGAGATCGGCTCCACATTTCTCCGCGGCGGAGGCGGAGCTGATAGGGGATACGGCAGCCTGAGAAGATCATTATCGATCATGACCTGGCAGTCATCAGATATCCGGTTCAGGCACGACGACTGTCCCCTTTTCTGCTCATTCATGGTAAAGAGGGATGGATGTTTGATTTCTCAGCCGGGATCATCCGTATATGTTCGGCTTTGCAGACCTTCGCTTTGATCGAAACGGTTTTCCCTTTTAAACCATTCCCAGTTATTCCGGACAACTTTATCCATGCAGTCATTAAAAAATATTATTTTAAAATCACTTGAAATTACTTCCGGCTGTACAGAACCAGCCGCTATTGCCTTTTGTGCAAGTTTGACCGGCAAGTATCTGCAGGAAACGCCGGTCAGTTTCACCCTGGCTATCGACCAGCGCACCTATAAAAATGCCTTTGCAGCAGGCATTCCCGGTGCAGGAGACCGACGTGGTTCTGAATGGGCTCTGCTGCTCGGTTTTGTCATGGCCTCCCCTGAAAACCGACTGTCCATCTTCGCAAATCTTGATCCTGATGCACTGGCCCGGGCAGATCAACTTCATTCCTCCGAACTGATTACGGTCGAGCTGATTGATACCGAGGGATTGCTGATCGACATTACAGCATTTGGCAGAAACAGAACGGTTCAGGCCAGG
Source organism: Desulfobulbaceae bacterium (assembly GCA_015486315.1). Classification (GTDB taxonomy): domain Bacteria; phylum Desulfobacterota; class Desulfobulbia; order Desulfobulbales; family Desulfobulbaceae; genus Desulfobulbus_C. The sequence continues at coordinate 12,700 of WFRY01000126.1, read as the reverse complement.
ATTCAGGGCGGACACACCAGGGTGGACCTGCTCAAAATCAATGGAGACGATATCCAGCTGGATCAGGAAACCGTCAATCAGGAAGCGGTTGAACCCTTCAGTGACGCACTCTTTGTGCCGGAAAACTGGCCAAAGGTCATTGATGAGCTGTACAGTGACAACGAACTCCAGCAGACCATTCGCCAGGGCATTGCCTACAACATGGCCGCGGCCCTGCACGGTAAAAAATATGTGCATGCCGATGGAGGAGGCCTGGAAAACCTGGTCATGGGTGCCATCTATGCCCGGATGAACGGTGATCCCATACCGGTGATGAGTTGTGCGGGATCGGGCAACAAGGGATTGACCTGCATGGTCCCCATAGTGTCCTGGGCCAGGGAGCGGACCATGGGAGAGGAAAAAGAGATCCGGGCAGTACTGATGTCGGTGCTCCTCACCAACCTGATCACCTCCCGTTTTGGAGAAGTCTCCTCGGTCTGCGGCGCGCAGTATGCTGCAGGGGCCGGTGTTATCGGCGGGATTCTCTATCTGCAGAACAAACTTGATCTCTTTAACGGGGCCTATAATAACTTTGTATCCGCCATCGGCGGCGGCTTCTGTGACGGTGCCAAGGGATCATGCTCCATGCGCGGCAATGTTGCCGTATCAGCTGCCTTTAATGCCATCAATCATGCCCGGGCCGGATTTACAGTCTCAGGCCGGGACGGTTTTCTGGGCAACAACTTTCGCGAAACTCTGGATCATCTGGCACGCTACAATCCGCTGGTGGCCCGTTTCGAACTTGAAACCATAAAAATACTCCAGGATAAATGAATCGACATCTCACCACATCACTTCTCAGTACAGTACTTCTCTGTTTTCTTTTTGTTGCCGGCCAGGCGACTGCGGCTGTCTCTCAGGATCAACTGAAACAGAGCATGAACCGTATCCTTGAGCGTACTCCGACAACCACTCTTGGATTTTCCGACCTTCAGGCCGATTCATCGACCGTGGATCGGGTGCTGCTCAGCATGTACCTGAAAAACGATATGCAGCCTTACTGGGTGAGTGTCCGGGGCCCCGACCGGAAGGCTGAAGCCCTGATCTCCGTCATACGGACCGCGGCTGAGGAGGGACTTAATCCTGATCATTACCAGCTGAGCAGAATTCTTCAACTCTGGAACAGTTCAAATCCAGACGACATTGCAACCCTTGAAGTCATGCTGACCATGGCCATGGGGGCATATGTTGCCGACATGCGCGAAGGACGGGCAATCACCTGTAAACTCGACCCGGAACTTTTTGCCGCTGCCCGTAATCATAAAGTCGACATCATCGAAATTATTCACCAGGCACTGGCAGCGCCGGACCTTGTCCGATTCTTAAAGATGCAGGCCCCGCAGCACCAGGGATACCAATCGTTGAAAAAAACCCTGGCACAGTACAGACAGCTTGAATCCCGGGGCGGATGGCCGAAAATACCAGCAGGAAAGGTCCTGAAACCAGGGATGCAGGATAACCGGCTTGACCTACTGGCCCGGCGTCTGATGATTACCGGGGATCTGCCCCGACAGCCCACCCGGGCAACAACCTACGACCCGCAGTTTGTTACAGCTGTCAAACATTTTCAGAAACGCTACAATCTGGAGCAAGACGGTATTATCGGTAAGGCCACTCTGGCGGCGCTTAACATCCCGGTAGAAGACCATATCCGCCGGATAATCATCAACATGGAACGTTGGCGCTGGCTGCCCCATACCCTTGACGGTCAGCGATTATTCGTCAATATAGCCGGTTTTTATCTTGCAGGAACCCAGGACGAACAGCTGGAAATCGTGATGTCGGTTATTGTCGGCAAGCTGCACCATGAAACACCGGTGTTCACCCATACCATGCGCTACATTGAGATCAACCCGTTCTGGAACATTCCCAACTCCATTGCCGAAAACGAAATGGTACCGAAGATGATTAAGGATCCGCAGCATCTGGCAAAAAAACATATCCGCATTTTTGACGGCTGGCAGCAAAATGCCAGGGAAGTGAGTCCGTCCTCCATTAACTGGCACACCATCGGTAAGGGGATCAGAAGATATCGCCTGCGCCAGGATCCCGGTCCGGATAATGCTCTCGGCACCATTAAATTCATGTTTCCCAACAAGTATAATGTCTACATGCATGACACCCCGGTCCACAGCCTGTTTAAAAAGAACAACCGTTCATTCAGTCATGGCTGCATCAGGGTCAGCGACCCGCGCAGACTGGCCCTGTATCTTTTAAACAAGGATACAGGCGGATGGACAAGAGAGCGCATAGATGAACTGATTGCAGCAGGAAAGCGTACGGTTGTCACCCTGAAAAAACCATTTCCGGTCCACATACTGTATCGTACCGTACTCATTGATCCGCGGGATAACACTGTTCACTTTTATGATGATATCTACGGGCGGGACACCCTGCTTGCCCAGGCCATCTTTACCGATATCAATCCGACCCAATGCAGGTATACTGATAATTGAAAGTTATTTTTTTGGAATTTACCGATATTTCCAGACAAGGTAACTATTCAGGTATCAGCACAATGTTGGCATAACCTGTGACCTGTAACTGTTCAGATGTGCTCCATATCGGAGTCGTGGCTTACCTGCGGCAAGCAGGCCAACGAACTATAGCCCGTCTATGTGAGGCGGCCTGATCGCCGCAAGATGGGGTGCAGCTGAACAGTTACCAGACAAGAAACTAAAAAAGTCAACACTTCCGTGTTCCGGGCAGATCAGTTGCCCGGAACAGAAACCAGACAGCACCCTGCAGATAAACGTAGACTTCGAGCAGTTACAAGTACGGTGGTTGGCGGAACTTCATCACGTACTCCGTGAGCAGTTACGTTATGAGATCCTTTTGTCTTCTGCTGCAGCCAGCATAACGGGAAGCCTGGTGAACTCAATAACCCGCTCGGCAACACTGCCAAGCAGAATTCTGCTGACCCCGCGCTTGCCGAGTTTCCCCATGACAATGAGATCAGCGTTCCATCTGTCTGCCTCTGTCAGAATTACCTCATGCGGTATTCCCTCCCTGAGGACGACTTCAGCGGTAATGTGCTGCTCTCGTACCTCACGCGACATGTCCTCTAAAAATCCCCTGGCACTTTTTTCCATATCTGCACGGAGTTCATTATGACTCTTGTCGCTGAACCGTTGCAACTGCTCAACTACGGTCGTATCAAGCACATGAAGCAGAAGCAGGCCGGCGTCACACTCTCGGGCCAGTCGTGCCGCCAGCCTGATCGCCTGCAGGCTGAATTTTGAACCGTCCACCGGGACGAGAATCCTGCTGAATAACCTGTCGTTTTCCTGCGTCATAGCTTCACCCTTATCCGCCTGAGCCGGAACAGAGATTCCCGTTCTTTTTCCTCAAGGGTTACCTCTATTGCCTTAATTGTAGCCTGATAACGTGGTACATAGATACGCGACAGCACATTGATGCGTTTCAGCGTTTTTTTCAGCTCTGCAATCAGCCGTTCAATACTGACCTCCACCTCGGCAAGCTCCCCTGTCACTTCCATGGCCTGGTGGATAGCAGCAGCCGTCGCATCCATGGATCTACCGGTACCACATAGACCATATTCCGGTTTAAAAACGGGTACATCAATATGCACCTGAGGGAGGACGACCCCCATCAGGCTTCTTTCCTGCACCTGGAGCTGTTCCCCGGTCCGAAGTCCCAGACCGGCGGACTCAACTGCAGCTTCACCATGCTGGATCACTGCCTCCTGCAACATGGCATAGGCCTCTGCAAGCCGCTGATTCATCTCAGCCCGTACTCTCTCTGCCCTGACGGCAAGAGAAGAAATCTGGCGCACCAGAATTTCCTTTTTCTGATCCATGAGCTCCAGGCCGTCTCCGGCAAAAATAAGCTCATCCTTCAAACGAATAAGGTTACTTCGTGTTGCCGGCATCTCCATACGTTCCATAGCTACCTATTCTTTCTCCTTCTTTTTGCCGTACTTTTCAATGTCTTCGAATTTGAGCCTGGAAAGTTCCTGCTCAGGCAGCAGCATGACCAGCTCCCAGGCCAGATCCAGTGTCTCGTGGATAGTACGATTTTCATCTCGACGCTGCCCCAGGAAGCGCTGTTCAAACTCCCTGGCAAGACGGAGGTACAGCTTGTCGGTGGCGGAAATATCTTCTTCACCGACAATGGATGCCAGCCGCTGGGCTTCCCGGGCCCTGGCATAGGCGGCATAGAGCTGATTGGTGATATTCTGATGATCTTCCCGTGTTCTTCCCGCACCGATACCATCACTCATGAGTCGTGAAAGAGAGGGAAGGACATTAATGGGCGGATAGATGGATTTTCCGGCAAGTGAACGATCAAGTACAATCTGCCCCTCGGTGATATAGCCGGTCAGATCCGGGATGGGATGAGTAATATCATCATCAGGCATGGTGAGAATCGGAATCTGGGTCACCGAGCCTGCTCTATCCTGCAAACGGCCCGCCCGCTCATAAATGGAGGATAAATCACTGTACAGGTAACCTGGATAGCCCTTTCTGCTTGGCACTTCTCCCTTGGAAGTGGCCACCTCCCGCAGGGCTTCACAGTAATTGGTCATATCAGTGAGTATCACCAGGACATGCATTCCTTCGTCAAAGGCAAGATGTTCTGCCACAGTGAGTGCAACACGTGGGGTGATCAACCGTTCTACGGCCGGATCATCCGCAAGATTCAGGAACATAGCCACATTATTCAACACGCCGCTGTCCTCAAAACTCCGGCGAAACCCTTCGGCCTCGTCATGACGGACTCCCATGGCTGCAAAGATGACGGCAAATCCTTCATCACCTGACAGCAGCGTGGCCTGTCGGACAATCTGTGCCGCAAGCTCATTATGGGCAAGGCCGCTGCCGGAAAAGATAGGCAGTTTCTGGCCCCGCACCAGGGTGTTCATACCATCAATGGCGGAAATCCCTGTTTGAATAAACTCTTCCGGGTAGGCCCGGGCCACGGGGTTGATGGGAAAACCGTTCACATCACGTCTTTCCCCCTTAGAGGGAACAGGTCCTCCGTCAAGGGGCTGTCCCAACCCGTCAAAGACCCTGCCCAGCATCTCTTCCCGGGAAACCGCTATTTCAAAGGGGTGACCAAGAAAACGGATCCTGGTGGAGCTCTGATTGAGGCCGGAGGTCCCTTCAAACACCTCAACAACGGCAACCTCCTCACTGATGGAGAGTACTCTACCGTGACGAGGATGACCATCCGGAATAATGATTTCTACCAGTTCATCAAAGCCGACTCCTTTGACTCCCTGCACAACCAGCAATGGTCCGTTGATACGTTCAAGACCGATATATTCCAGAACCGAATCTCTGGATCTGTGGTTGATCTTTCCCGGTTTTTGATCAGTGGTTTCCAAAAAAATTCTCCAACATTTTTCACAAAAAAAGAGGCGTTATAGCGAACTTTGCCGGTGACGGTGCAGAAGTGTCTCCATTTCCTTGTCGATCTGTTCTACGATGGCATGAAAAGGAGCAGGATCATCACCTTTCAGCGTAAATTTCAACCGGTGTATCTCCACTACTACCGGGAGATCCAGTGCCCTGAACAGCGGAATACGGGCTGCAACCACCTCAGCCAGACGGTCAAAGAAATGCAGAATAATTTTCAGAAGCAGATATTGTTTCTGAGGACCTGCATAGGTATCTATTTCGTCAAAGGCACTCTGCTGCAGAAAATCGTTTTTCAACAGTCGAGCCCCTTCAATGATCCGTTTTTGATCATCAGGCAGCGCCTCTTCACCCAGCAGTTTGACAATATTCTGCAGTTTTGCGTCTTCCTGGAGTATATTCATGGCCTTCTCCCTGAACTCAAGCCAGAGGGGTCCCACCTCCTTGCGCCACCATGGCTCGACCTGACTGCTGTAACCTGAATAACTCTGCAGATAATTGATGGCAGGAAAGTAGCGGGCACTGGCCATCTCCTTGTCCAGGGCCCAGAAACACTGAACAAAACGCTTGGTGTGCATGGTAACCGGTTCGGAAAAATCACCTCCCGGCGGAGAAACGGCTCCGATCAGGGTGACCGATCCCCTGCTGCCTGCCAGGGTTATCACCTGCCCGGCCCGTTCATAAAAGGCGGCAAGCCGACTGGCAAGATAGGCTGGAAATCCTTCTTCTGCAGGCATCTCTTCAAGCCGGCCGGAGATTTCCCGCAGCGCCTCGGCCCATCTGGAAGTAGAGTCGGCCATCAGGGCGACATCATAGCCCATGTCCCGGTAATATTCGGCAATGGTGATCCCTGTATATATGCTTGCCTCACGCGCCGCAACCGGCATGTCGGATGTGTTGGCAATCAGGATGGTCCGTTCAATCAGTGGATGCCCACTGCGTGGATCGAGAAGTTGCGGCAGATCGGTCAAAACACCGGTCATCTCGTTGCCCCGTTCGCCGCAGCCGATGTAGACAATGATATCAGCATCCGTCCACTTGGTGAGCTGATGCTGGGTAATGGTCTTGCCTGTACCAAATCCCCCCGGAATTGCCGCAGTTCCCCCCTTGGCAAGGGGAAAAAAAGTATCAATAACACGCTGACCGGTGATCAGTGGTTCAGCAGGAAGGAGTCGTTTGCGGCAGGGGCGGATCTTTCGCACCGGCCAACGATGAAAAAGCTTCAGGTCATGGGATGTTCCGGCTGTGGTTCGTACTCTTGCTATCAGGTCATCAAGGGTATAGTTGCCGGGAGAAACAATCCGTTCCAGCGTTCCCTCGATTTCAGGAGGAACCATCACCCTGTGCGTAACGATATCCGATTCTGCTATCTCGCCCAGAATATCACCGCCGGCAACCGGCACCCCGGTGGACAGAAGTGGCGAAAAATTCCACAGACGTTCTCTGTCAAGAGGTGCACCTATTCTGCCTCGATGAATAAAGTTGCCCCACTCTTGCCGGAGGTACTGCAGGGGACGCTGGATACCATCAAAAATCGTGCCGATCAGGCCTGGCCCCAATTCCACATAGAGCGGTAACCCGAGACCCTGCACCCTGGTTCCCGGGCTGATGCCGGAGGTGTTCTCAAAAACCTGCAGAGTGGCAAGCTCATTATCAAGGCTTATCACTTCTCCAATCAGTCGTTGCTCACCGACCTCAACCAATTCATTCATGGAGAACAGAGAGGCTGGACGAGCTTTGAGTACAGGTCCGCTGATCATGGTGACCACCGCCTGCCGCCCGGTTGCTGGAGTTTGTGGAGAGGAAGATGGATCGTTCATTGCACCTCCTGCAACTCTCTGGCCAGCAATTCTCTGAGCTGCGGCTGTGCCCGTGTGAGCAGAGCTGAAAAAGAACAATCGACAAGGATTTTTTTATCAGAACTGTATGCCAGACAACCCCCTGAAATTGCAGCCGGTTCAGGAAACAAATCCACACTGCGCCTGCTTAACTTAGAGAGATTTTGACAAAATGTCTCATTCAGCAGGGCTTGATCCTGCTCTCTTGCCTGTATCCACACCTTCTCTCCGGGTAACTCTTTGATCGCCTGTAACGCTATTGATTGGAGCAGTTGAGGATATCCGGCTTCATCCCTCATGGACTCAAGTCTCTGCCGGGCTTCTTGAAAAAGCTCCTCCACCAGTTCTTTCCTGGCCTGCAAAAGCAACTGACGGGCCTTCAGATTTGCTCCGTCCTTGAGTCTCCCGGCCTGCTGAAAAGCATTCTTTTTTTTCTCTGCAAGAGAGCGCTCAAGTTCACCATGCACCTTTTCCTCCGCATCCCGAATGATACCCTGTGCCTGTTCCGTAGCACGGGCAAGAATCTTTTCCGCCTCTGCCTGACCTTTTTTCCGGATTGCTCTGCTCAGCAGAGAAACCTGATCGGGTAATGCCACGTCCGCCTCCTGTTTATCGTCTCATAAGAGACATCATCAATTCCCCGGCAGATGGACGCCCTGGAAGAGAACCGCCGGTATCAGGTATTTCGACAATCAGAGGCCGACGCATCGTATAAAGAATCTTTTCCACCTCCGGACGGACCAGAGCGGCAAGCTTTTCAGTGATCAAAACCAGGCCGATCCTCTGATTTTCAACTGCGAACTGCAGAGCCGCTACTGTCTTTTCACGTCCCTTGACGGCGCGGGTCGTTATCCCGCCCAGGGCAAAGGCAAGACAGGTGCTGTGGTCAGCAATAACAAAGACCTGCATAGACTATCATTATCCGCTTAAATTTTACCCAGGATCATAATTGCCACAATAAGACCGTAAATGGCAATCCCTTCAGCCAGACCAAGGAAAATCAAGGCCCGGCCGGCCATCTCGGGCCTCTCGCTCAATGCTCCCATGGCGGCAGATCCCACAAGGGCAACGGCAATTCCTGCACCAAGCGATGACGCGCCAACAGCCAAAGCAGCGGCCATAAATCCCCACTTGGCCGACTCCGGTGAAACAGCACCGGCGGGTAAAACTTCCTGGCCTGTTACCATCGCCGGAACAAGGAGAAATAAGACGTTAATAAGCCATATCCAGCATCCCTTCAATCGCATGATTTGCTTCCTCATGTATAATTTCAGGTAACTTCTCAATAAGTGGTGGTAAAACGCTTGGATCCCCGATAACTACATTCGGGGATGACGATCGTAATTGCAAATAGCTCCGTCATCCCGGCATGTTGTTAGCCGGAGATAGCGTAGACTTCGATCCATACAGTAAGATACAGCAACTTGTCACTACTTATTGAGAAGTTACAATTTCAGGAGTTACGTTCCTGTTTTTTATCGTCAAACAGAGGCTGAAACGGTTTGCCGCCACCCCTGAAAAATTTACTGAAGAACTCATAGTACTCCAGACGCACTGTTTGAATAGAGACAACCAACCCTTCAAGCCCTATAATAACCACATTACCCAAAACCAGGGTCAGCCAGTAAAAAAAACCGCTTCCATGGGCGCTTCGTACCATATCGGCCAGGGTGAAAACCGCCATAAAAAGGCCGGCATGGGCAAGAGCAAAGGCCGCAATCCGCACAAAAGAAACGGTATTGGCCAGGTAACGCAGCAGTTCATCGAGAACTTCGACAAATGATTCAAGAAATGATACGCCGATCCCCGGTGCTGAAAATCCATCTTTTTTAGCCGGTTTCCTTCGGCTCAGCAACATCCCGACAGGGCGCTGAAGAACCATGAGAACGAAAAGGAGGCCGGCTGCAACCTTGGCAAAGAGTATCTCAAAAGCAGTAGGCGGACCGATGAGAAAATAGCGGATGCCAAGCGCCGCAATCAACCAGTAGACAAGGGCACCGGCAAGACCAGAGACTGAAAGGAGCTCTCCGTAACGATGCCGGCGAAGTATATTGATAAGGTTGAGAATCAGTCCTGTACTGATCATGGTAATACCAATCACTGCAGATACTTTCATAAAATAGCTGATATTCTCTACGGGATGCATCCACAACGCAGGAATAATATCCTCCAGGCCGAAAACACTGCCATAAAGAAAGCCGAAGACAATGGCCGAAAAGCCACACTCCATCAATATGATGCCATAATCGAGATAACGGTACATCTTTTTAAAGACAAGGTAGCCGAGACCACAGAGTACTGCACCTTGCCCTACGTCACCAAACATCATGCCAAAGAGAAGCAGAAAAGTTATTGCCAGAAAAGCGGTCGGCTCTACCTCCTCATAGGTCGGTGTACCGTAAAGAGTAGTCAACCGTTCAAAGGGTCTGATCAAAGCAGGATTATTAAAGAGAATAGGGATCGTAAGGATCCCGGAACGTACCTCCCTGACATCTTCAGGATCAATTTGCTCAACAAGTGCCTTATCTGAGCCGGCTTTCATAATCTTCGATTTGAGCTCTTCAAAGAGTGAAACCGGCAGCCAACCCATCAGCAGATAGGTATGGTCAATCTGACCAAATTTTTCCTGTGCCAGAAGGAGTTGTCGTCCAATCAGGAGCTCCTCGCGCAACTGCCGGAGTTTGCCTCCAAACTGATGGGAAAGGGCCTCACATTTTTTTTCCAGACCTGCCAGATCGTTCGCTACCTGCTGTTCCTCTCCGGTCAGCCGCTCAAGAAGAGCGGTGACATTCCCGTGCAATTCAGTGGATATTTCCAAAGGATCCCAGAAAGCACTTTTCAGGGCCCGCATCAGTACCGCATCATCTTCCTTAAGCGACATGGCAAGCAGAACAACTCTTCTTTCCTTATGATCTATGGTAATCAGGCTATGATGAATATCGGCAAGACTTGTTTCCAGGCGTTCAAGGTTTTCCTCCGGAATAAGTCCTGCATGAAAGATGGTGTAGCGGAGATCATTGAGCCGATCCAGATCAAGTCCGGCAGGTTCAAGCAGACGAAGGCGGCCAATCAGGGTTTGATGTTCAAACAGGGTGCTGCGCAGCTCTTTTCTCTGTTCAAGAACTTTAAGTGCCTGCTTTTCAACAGCAGTACATTCCTCCTCCAGTCTGAAAATAACCTTATTCGGTCGCGGTGTCTTACCGACCAGCGGGGCTGGACCCGAAAACTGAAATTCTTCCAGCAGATTGTTGATTCTGACAAGTAACGCATCATAACGACTGAGCAGTGCGGCGTCGACATGGGCAACATATCCCAGATGGCCCAGATGAGTTTCCTCCACCCGTATCAAATGGAGCAGACGCAGATCTCCCAGGATAGCCATTACCTCCGAGAGGTGCTCTTCAGGGATTTGAATGGTTACCCTGGTAAGTTTAACCGGCCGGAACATTTCTACTCTCCGTAAGATGCCACGGTAATCTACTGCTGATTTCTTCAACAGTAGATTTTTTGGCCTTAGCCTGCAGCAGGGTAATCAGGTCGGCAAGTTCAATCTCTTTTTCCAGGAGATAAGCCACACCAATACCTATATGAAACGGCCGGCCTGAAAAAATACGCGCCAGGGCTTTTACAAAGTATTTTTCAAGGCGCTGACCAATTTTTTCCCAGTCCCGGATAGCTGAGAGTTCACGCCGGAAGGAGGAAGGGAGATGGCCAATGAACTCTGCAATTTCTTCAGCCCTTGCCAATCTGCTCAAACAACCAAGGGTTATCACATTCCCTCCGGGAAGGGTATAGTTGACGATTTCTTCCGGGTACAGGCCATAAACTGTCTTAAGCCGTATCACCCAGGAAATATTGAGAATGTCTATATACAGAGAAATAATCTTTTCGCTGACCGTTCGATCATACCTGTTGCCTAAAGCAGAAACCGCCCGCTGTAAAATCCGAATGCAGGATGAATCAAGGGCCATCTCCAGAGGGAATGGTCTGGCCTGTGCTTCAAACTGAGGAAGGGCGTGCTGCAGGGATCGTCCAAAAACATCCGGTCGGAGCTGTTTCAGAAGCTCAGGCACAGATGTACTGGCCCAGAGTACATCCCAGTCCAAATCACTCAACTGATCAACCGGGTAGAGTAAATGGGAGACCGCTTCTCTGCTCAGTCCCCTAAACAGGGCTCGTAGGACAATCTTCAGGTTTTCTGCTTCAAAACGCCTGAACAGGGCAAGAATCAACGCTCGTTCCCTTGTTCCAGGTAAGGAGTGGACGATCTTGAAATAATCATCCAGCAAAGGTCGGGCGAGTTGACGTTCCAGGCTGGAGAGTTCCGGAACACCCTCTTCCGGGTCAGGAAGGTAAGGACGATAGGAAGTGGTAGCAAGATAGACGAGACAAGCGGGCAGATCCCTGGCGGCCAAGAGAAAATGATAATCCTGCTCAGTGAGTTTTCTGCTGCGCAGAGCTCTAACCTTTGCGTTTGGATACCCATATCTGGCAGCGGCCAGTAACATGTTTCCTCCGTATTACGGTTTGCTGCTTAGGGTGCAATCAATCCATTCCGGTTTTCACAACATTATTTATAAAAGCAGCAATGATTTTCGTCTTCTTCAAAGCAAATTTTTGCCGGAGCATTTTAATATACTGTTCAGCCTGCTCAATGGTCAGCTCTGCCTGCTGCCGTCCACCTGATACAATAGGTAAAATATCACGACGTTCAGTTTCCTTGATCTGCTCTTCCAGAGCAGCCAGCATACTTCTGCTTTTTTTCTCCGCATCATCGATAAGCTTCGCAGCCTCCTTTTCTGCATGCTGCACGGTTGTTCTGGCTGCTTCATCAGAAGAAACGATCTGCTCAACAGCAGGATTCATAGTTTCATATAATTTATTATTTATTCCATATTCCACATTATTATACCATCAATCCTCTTTAATTTTTCTCAACGCTTTTTTCCGGCCCTTGGACAGAAATACAAAAAAAGAACTCCCCAGCCCTGTGTGCTACGCATTTAGACCCGGCCGTAATGGACCTCGACAATGGCCTTAACTGCTGCCACTCCAAGGCCTGTGCACTGAACATCCCTGTGTTATCATCCATTGGGTAGAAATTATTTTTTTCTGTTCTTTTCCGGGAATCCACCCTGGTCAACAAAACCTTGCCTGTTCATTTCTGCTTAACGTCCTTATAATATAACTATATGACAGCATCGAGTTCCATGAAAGGTGAAAATTAAATGCTAACTGTTTAGTAACTATTCAGGAGCACCTCACGGAGTCTGTGCTTACCTCTTCGCCCATTTAAGCCTGATCGAGTAGCACAAGTACGCTTCACAGTCATAAATAAACAGGTAAGCGTAGACTCCGAATCTAAGGCACTCCTGAACAGTTACAGGACGTTGGTTTTGCAAGTTTTCTGCACTACTTGAATAGTTACACTGTTTAGACAGT
>WFRY01000125.1 GCA_015486315.1 Desulfobulbaceae bacterium | reverse complement strand
CTTTTCTTCCCTGAAGACCGATCATAAATCCGAGGAGGATTCGGATTTATGCCACTACCACGCAAACGCAAGTGCAGGAACTGTCATACATTCTTCCGGCCTGATCCCCAAAATGCGGATCGGCAAAAATATTGCTCCAGGCCTGAATGCCGAAAGGCAAGCAAGGCGGCCAGTCAACGAAAATGGTTGAGCAAGCCGGAGAACCAAAACTACTTTCGCAACCCGGACCATGTCAAACGGGTACAGGAGTGGCGGAAGAACCATCCCGGCTACTGGCGAAAGGGACCTGACAAGGAAAAACCGTTACAAGATTCCTTAAACGAGGAACAGGCGAAAGATCAGGTCGATACAAGTCAGTTACCTGCCAATGCGTTACAAGACATCATATCTTCGCAACATCTTGTTTTGCTGGGATTACTGGCTAATTTAACCGGTAATGCGTTACAAGATGACATAGCCATGACCGCCCGCAAAATGCGACAATTGGGGCAGGATATTTTATCAAACCCCAACCGTAGAGGAGGTACATATGGCACTCAACAAGCAACCGATTTATCCCCACCTGGTTCGCCGGGTACCGGAACAGTTCAGCTGGATCGACCACCGATTAGTCCGTGAACGGTATATTGACCAGATCAGCAGGGAGGCAGCGGCGCTATACCTGTTTCTGGTCACTGTCAGCGATGCCAGGGGGCTGAGTTATTACGGTGATACCACCATCCAGGCCCGTTTGGGCATGAATGAATGCGAGCTTTCCTCTGCCCGTCTCTGTCTTGTCGAACAACGATTGATTGCCTGGAAATCGCCGCTTTACCAGGTGCTGTCCCTGGACCACCGTCGGAAAGAGTCAGCAGTGAAGGTGGATGAAGGCCCACGTTCCATGCAGGATATCCTGCAACAGATGATGGGAGGTTCGCAATGATCGATTATGAACAGTTCTGCCGGATTAAACAGCTCAGGGAACAAGGGCTGACCCCGGCCCAGATCAGTGACAGGATGGGCCTTGATTCCCGAACAGTCCGTAAATGGTTGAACAGGCCCGGATTTCAGCAGCGGCTGCCCTGTTGTCGGCCCAGCAAGCTGGATCCATACAAGGAAGAAATCATCAGGATGGTGGAACGATATCCTTTTACCGCCGTCCAGGTCTTCCAGAAGATCAAAGAACAAGGGTTTGACGGCGGCTACACCATTGTCAAGGAGTATGTCCGCAAGATCAGGCCCAGGAAACAGGCGGCCTATCTGACCCTGCGTTTTGCGCCTGGAGAATGTGCCCAGGTGGACTGGGGTTCTTATAAGTCTATTGCTGTCGGCAATACGACCAGAAGGCTCAGTTTTTTTGTCATGGTGCTGTGTTATTGCCGGATGATGTATGTGGAGTTCACCGTGTCCCAGACCATGGAACATTTTTTAGGCTGTCATCAGCGGGCACTGGAGTTCTTTGGCGGAGTGCCGGAAAAGGTCATGGTCGATAACCTGAAGTCGGCGGTTCTCAAGCGGGTAACCGGCCAGGAGCCGGTGTTCAACCCCCGTTACCTGGATTTTGCAAGCCATTATGGATTCCGCATTGTTCCCTGTGGTGTCCGCAAGGGAAATGAAAAGGGACGAGTGGAAAATGCAGTGGGGTATATCAAAAAAAACTTTCTGGCCGGTCTTGATCCGGGAGATTTCATGGTAATCAACCCTGCGGCCCGGCAGTGGCTGGAGACCATTGCCAACGTCCGTATCCATGGGGTAACGAAGAAAAAGCCGGCCCAGATGTTTTCCGAAGAGGCAAAGGCCCTCGCTCCCCTGCCTGCCCTTGCCTATGATACCGCCACGGTCACCCAGGTAAGGGCCTCAAAGCAGTTCCGGGTCACCCTGGACACCAACCGTTACTCGGTTCCTGCCGAATATGCCGGTATGCGCCTGACCATGAAGGCCTACTCGGACCGGATCTGTCTGTATCACGACAATAAACTGATTGCCCGGCATGTCAGGTGTTATGACCGGCACCAGGACATCGAGGATCCGGATCATCCCAAGGCCCTGCTGGCCAGGAAACGGAAGGCCAGGGATCAAAAGCTGATTATGCGGTTTTTGGCTCTGTCTCCCTGTGCCGAGCAATATTACCAGGGGTTGAAGGAACGTCGGCTGAACCAGCTGCATCATATCCGCAAGATCGTTGCCTTGAGCGAGATATACGATGAACGGCAGGTTGCCCGAGCCCTGGAGGATGCCTGCGAGTTCAAGGCCTTTTCCAGTGAGTACATCATCAACCTGCTGGAGCAGAGAAACCGGGAGGTTCAGGAACCGGGGGCGCTCCATTTGACCCGCAACGAGCATATGTTGGATCTCACCATAGCCCAGCCCGACATTGCCGAGTATGACAGGAGGTGCTCCCATGAATGAAAAACCGAAAAAACCCGAGGAGCAACTGCACTGGCTTAAACTGCGGT
>WFRY01000124.1 GCA_015486315.1 Desulfobulbaceae bacterium | reverse complement strand
GAGCAGGTTGATATAGGGGAGTATTTTTTTTGCCTCCGGAGCGGATTTGTCCACCAGCGGCCACAGGTAATCGGTCGTTGTCAGGTCTTTGGTCCGGACGGCATGACGAAACAATGGTTCAAGGTTTTCCATTCCCATTTTGCTTAGGAGTTGATCAGGTTCCGGCCACAGGGAAAAAGCAAGTTTGACAGCCTTTTGTTTGGTTTTAGCGCTGACCTTCTCCTGCTGCAGCAGCCAGGACAGATCGGCCGTCAGGATATCAGGCTGGTCTAACTGGTATGCCAGCATGGCCTTGTCCCAGCGCCAGCGTGCTACCTCCCTGGTTAAGCCGTCCACGTATGCAAGGATTGCCAAGGCTCGGTCGGCATTGCCTTCATCATTTTTTAACTCAGCCAGGGCAAGCCAGGCAGGAATGTAGAAAGGATTGGAGAGTAAAGCCTTCTGGTACCAGTGTTCAGCCTTCTCCAGTCCGCCGTTTTCCAGAAAATCCTGCCTGCCGTAGGCAACAAGGAGACGGGGATCCTGCTGGTATTTTCGTAAGGCTCTGTCAGGGGAGATACCACTGAAAGAGCTTTGGGCGATCACTGCCAGACGCAGCTCAAACACTGCCAGGCCAAGCAGTCCGATAAACAGGATAATACGCAGCGGGGTTGAAGTAAGCATGGCTGATCAAGGTCACGGAAACCCGGCTGGTGCCGTTTACCCGTCCAGCGGCTTATCGCCGTATTCATAGTTATAGCTGTAAGCATAGTAACTATACTTACTGTAGGAGCCATATCCCTTATGGCGACCTGCCTTGTTGACAATGGCACCGAGTATCCTGCCGCCTACATTAAGTACAGACCTGCGGAAGTGTTTTACCCCGTCCCTGGGAGTGTCCCCTTCAACCGTAATCAGAATCAGGCCGTCTACCATGTTGGCAAGCACCAGAATCTCGGCAAACCCCTGGTAGGGAGGGCCATCCAGGATAATGTGACTGTAATGCTCACTCACTTTTTCAAGCAGCTGCCGCATGCGGTTGGAGGCTATCAGTTCTGCAGGATTAGGGGGCAGGGGACCACTGGAGATAAAATCAAGCCCTTCGTAATCTGTTTTGCGGATGACTTCTTTCAGGCTGCTCATGCCGCTGAGAACGCTGGAAAGACCGACCCCCTTGCTGCCTGCATTAAAAATTTTATGCAGGCTTGGTTTCCTCAAATCCACATCAATCAGCAAACATTTTTCGCCCGATGACAGGTAGGACAGTGCGGTGTTGCTGGACAGAGAGCTCTTCCCAGCACCTGCCAGTACACTGGTGATGAGAATTGTCCTGGGAGGTTTTTCAGCTGCGGATAGATCAATGGAGGTAATGGCGGTCCGAATAGACTCGGCAACAGGTGAACGCGGCTCGTTGTAATATTTAAGAGCCATGCTCGTTCGATCGTTCTCACATCCTTTGTCATAGGGAACAAGGCCAAGTACCGGGATATGAAAGCGATTGATCAGCTCGTCCGGATTTTTAATGGTGTCGTCAAGATATTCCAGCAGAAAGGCCAGGCCGATACCACCGAACATGCCAAGCAACAGCCCCAGGAGCATGTTTCTGGCAACTTTCGGCTTAGACGGGTACAACGGAATTCTGGCCCGATCCACTATCTGGATATTGGTAACAGCAGCTCCAAGGGTTGCCTCTACCTCTTTAGAGCGCTGGAGCAGGCTCTGATAGATACTTTTATTGGTTTCAACTTCCCGCAGCAGTATTTTATACTGTGTGGCCTTGTCATTAAGGTCAATAGCCAGTTTTTTTTGTTCTTCAGCTTTTATCTGCAGGTATTCCTGTTTTTTCTGTGCAGCCTCATAATCATTTTTAATGGATTCAATGATCCGTTCTTTTTCAGCACTTATTCGGCTTTCAATATCATCCATCTTGGCTCGCAGCTGCTGCATCTTCGGGTAGGCGGGCTTAAAGGTGGTGGAAAGGTCCTGGTATTCGGCCTGGAGGGTAGAGTATTGGCCCTTGAGATTTTGAATAAGTTCATCCTGAAGAATCTGGGCCAGGTTATGATTGTTTTCGCCGATGGCCTGCTGGTACAGGGCCTCTTTTCCGATTCGTTCGGCGCGGGCCTTGGCCAGGGCGTCATTGAGTTCCTCAAGCTGGCGCATGATCAGGTTGAGCTTGGGGTCCATGGAGACCAGACCGGCTTTTCGGGAAAAATCGTTGAGTAGTTTTTCAGATTTTTCCAACTTGATCTGGGCGGCCATGATCTGTTTGTCAAGAAATTTACCAGCGGTTTTAGAGGCTTCGATATTACTGTCAAGGTGCATGTTGATGAATTCATCCATAGCCGTGTTTACCATCGCGGCTGCCAGTTCCGCATCCGGTGATTCGTAGGTGAGTTCAATCAGTTCACTGTTGCGTACAGGAGATACTTTCAGGTTGTCCTGAAGTTTGTCGACAATCCCGTTAATGAGTAATCGTTGTTTGCCCTCCTCATTCAAGCTGTTTTCTTCATCATCCGAATTGAAACGGATAAAGTTGCGGACCGAGGACAGGGTCTGCTTGATGAGATCGCCAAACGATTCTTCCTCGCCCATCTTTGCCGCTATTTCTTTGTTAAACAGAGGGTTGAAGCGGAGGTCAAGTTTGTCCATCAGGCGAAGGGAGAGTTGTTCACTTTTCAGGAGGCGGACCTGAGTCTGCTGAAACTCCATTGATTTAAGAGCCGTTGACTGGATATCCTCAAAGTTGGTCAGTCGGCCTTCGGTGGCAGATGTCTTCAGAACACCTTTTCCGTCAAACTGGGGGGTGCTGGTGAGGGTGAAGAGCGCGGTTGAGAAAAAGGTGACTAACAAAAAGATAATAACAACCCATTTACGCCGGATGAGAACATCCAGGTAATCCCGTAAATGTATCTCTTCTTCAGGAGTCGGCGGTATGACTTCCCGATAGTCAACCGAGGGCAGGTTGGCGGAGTTGGACGTTGAATTAACGGCAAGCTGCCGTTCCTGGTTATTGGATTGAGGGTCAATCATGATTTGATTTTTCAAGGTAATTTTTGTCGATTAATTCGGCAGGGTTGTCAATACAGAGCCTTTTAATCAGGGCCGGCCCAAGTATCTTCTCTAATCGACGCCATTGTTTTATGGTTGGAGGTTTGCGCACATCCGGCCCATGGGAATCCGAAGCCACAAAATGAATACTGTTGTGTTTGACCAGGTAGTTGGCTGCTTTTTTTGCTTTTCTCCCAAAGAGGCCAAGCAGGCTGCCGAGGTTCACCTGGATCATAATGTCATGTTCGATTAATCGATCAAGGTGGGTAATATTTTTTTGCAAGAATGGTATTCGTTCAGGGTGGGCTAAGATAACACCTTTGCCTGATTTTTTAAAGGTTAATACGATGTCAAGCAGGTCATCACCAAATTGTTGAAAAGGGGGCTCAAGCAGGTAACAGTTACTGCTGCCAAGAGGGAGAAGAAGTTCGTTTTCCAGGTCTTTTACAAGGTGATAATGGAGGGCGATTTCCATACCCGGATGCAGGATGAGTGCAATGTCGTTCTGGTGCAAAGCAGATTGGAGATCTTTTACCCGTTGCCGGACCTGTAGCGCAGGAAGAGACCAGGCTGTTCCTGCAATGAAGTGGGGGGTGGCAAATACATGGCCTACACCACCTTTGACAAAGGATTCGGCCATGGCCAGACTTTGTTCCATAGTGTCTGGTCCATCATCCACACCGGGGAGAATATGACAGTGAATATCCAGAAACGGGAGAGTCGGCATCATGTTCGGGAGGTATGGTTTTGATAGCCATGGTCGTCATTTTTAACCAGGACAATCAGGGTAACAACATATAGTAGGTTTGCCGGCAGGTGCCAGCCGAAATCTGCTATGCCGTGGAACAGAAAACCGGCAATTGCACATAGACAGACGAGAGCAATAATTTTTTCAGAGGAGAGCCTGGATATATTTTTTTTCCTGGAAGGATATAAGCGTTTAGCCTGGAGAAAAAGAGCAGTAAACAGGAGAGTGAAAAAAAGCAGGGCCATGGGGAGACCAAGTTCAATGGCCAGTTCCAGGTATTCGTTATGGGTTCGGTAAAAATGGATATTTTCCGGAAAGTTTTTGAGATAGATCGGGGAAAGCAGTTCATAGGAGTTCAGCCCTGTGCCGGTGATCAGGTGGTCGTACAGCATTGGCAGGCTGTTACGATAGATGTTGATTCGGTTGAGGCCTGCTCCTTCAATATTTTCAAATCTGTCGATAATGGAAGAAAAGCCGAAGGCCGAACCGTAAAAGATTGTTATCAGCAGCAGACAGAGGGTTAAACGTATTTTGTTTTTTCGTGCCAGAGGTAAAAAGAAAAGAAGCAGTACCATGATCATGAGCATGGAGATAGCTCCACCTCTGGACTGGGAAAAGAGAACAGCCATCATCATAAAGGAGGCCAGAAAGAGGAATAAAAAACCTTTCAGGCTGTTGGTACTGATTTTTTCGATAATGGCCCGGCGACGTTTGGATCTCCGTTTGCGGGGCGGGGCAGCTTGAATTTTCTTAAACTGAAGAAGTGCGGCGGCAACGGCAAGGGGCCAGCACATGTTGAGCAGGGAGGCGTATTGATTCTTATAGATGATTGTTCCCCGTGCAGACCCTTTAAAGGCTGAGGTACCGGCTAACCAGAGGACTCCTAATTGCGGGTTGATAACCTGCAGCATACCGTAGGTGGCTTCCAGTACGCCCAATCCTATGAAGATGAGCATGATTTTTTTTAACATGGAACGATCTTCGGCAAGCAGTACATTCAACGACAGTGCGTAGAGCAGAAGGGCAAAGAGAAAAAGAGCAGACATCAATCCGGCTGAGCTGTAGTAAGTAAGCGGTGCCGGACTGAGTTTCGTATCTGCGAGTTGATTT
>WFRY01000123.1 GCA_015486315.1 Desulfobulbaceae bacterium | reverse complement strand
CCGCTGTGTTCATGCCCGCACGGACGATTGAGCCGTAAAAATCCGTAGTGTCATCTGTGGCCTTCGGCATGAAGAACTCGACCACGAGGGTGGCCCCGGCCGGAACAAGGGTGGAAGTATGGAAGTTCAGGATGCGGGAGGCACTGCCACTGTCGAGCGGGGCAGAAATACTGCCGAGGAGGGTCAAATCGGCCAGCAACGGCGCGCCGCCATTTGCATCGGTGTAGAGCCGTATCTCTGCGGGAAAGACCACATCTGGCAGTATGCTTGCCTGGAAGATCCCGATGTCGACACTCTGGACCAGGAAGTCATCCGTAATCCCAAAGCCTGACAGGTCGAAGGAGCGATAAAAGGAATTTCCGTTCGGGACCTGACCGGTGACGCAGAGGAGAGATTCAACGCTGAGGTCCTGGCTCAGGGAGTGAGTGATGGTTATCGCCCGGGCGTACTGGGTATTCGACAGGGTTGCGGCAACTACGACGAATAACAACAACAGCAGTTTTCTCATTGTGGTTCCTCCTTTGGGTTCCATGGCTGTGTGTGGCGGGCAGACTGAAATTATGTAATATTTTTCCCTGTTTTATTCAAATACATAGTCTCGCCTAGTGACAAGCATTAACCATGCCGCTTTTTTGGCAGTTCGATCGGAATAGATAATCATCTGTAAAGACAACAGGTTTTGACCTTTTGTTTTCCGGCGCAACTGCGGTTGAATCCTGAAACAGGGGGAAGTGGTATGTTTTTACCCCATTCAATGAACTTTAGTACACATCTAGACATCTTTCTTTGTCAATCGGTGGAACCACTGCGGTAGAACAGACGAGCCTCAATCTTTTTGGCGTGCGCCGGCGTGTGCCTGTGGCTGATCCTGCGCCACGCAAAGGGGGCCCGGAAAAAATTCCTTGAAATTGTATGATGTATAATGTATGCAATCTGTCATGGGCGAACATTCTGTGCAGCACCTGCCGTTTCCCAGGATCGAACCCAGAACGCTCCACCAGGAGGTCGCGGGCCGGATCCGGGAGATGATCAGCACCGGGGTGCTGGTCAAGGGCCAGAAAATCAGCGAGAAATTTCTCTGCGACACCATGGGGGTCAGCCGGACCCCCGTGAGGGAGTCGCTGCGGATTCTGCACTCCGAGGGATTGGTCGATCTGGTGCCCCACAAGGGGGCCTTTGTCAGTCGGCCGACCATGAAGGAGATCTGCGACCTGTTCGAGGTCATGTCCGTTCTGGAAGGCACCTGCGCCCGCCTGGCCGTTCAGAAGATGACGACCGAAGCGCTGGAAAGCATCCGGTCCCTTCATCGGCGCC
This sequence comes from Desulfobulbaceae bacterium, assembly GCA_015486315.1. GTDB lineage: Bacteria > Desulfobacterota > Desulfobulbia > Desulfobulbales > Desulfobulbaceae > Desulfobulbus_C. Next base: position 1,940 of record WFRY01000123.1, on the reverse strand, counting down.
TGGAAACCCACTACGCTCACCGGGACCACAAAGCCTACCTTGACGCCAACCATGACTTTCACGTGTTTATCCAGGAACTCAGCGGCAACCCGGTTTTAAACGACACGATCAACGGGCTGCGGCAGAAAATACTGCTGTACCGGCACCGCCAGCTGTATCAGCCCGAACGTTTCCGGCAGTCCATCGAAGAACACCGGGCACTGTTGAAAGCCCTGGGGTCCGGAGATGCCGACAGGGCGGAGGTGCTCATGAAGCAGCATCTTCTCCGGCAGTGCGAGGCCCTGGTGGGACTGTTCCCGGAAGGCTGACGGCAGGGGTGCCGGCTACCCGCGGCGCAGTAAACCGTATCCAATTCACCCATCTAAAAAGACAAGCGGTAAAGAGTCAACCCCCAATTGGGCAAAATTTTTAAAGATCAATGAGCCAGACGCAACTCATAGGGCTTGCGGTTTTTAAGAACCGAAAAAACCACATGGAGCAACTTGTTGGCGGCATGACTGAGAGCCACTTTATGTTTCTTTCCTCTATTGCGCTGCTTATCGTAAACGCCCTTAAACATGGGATCACAGGATACAAGAGCCGCCACTTCGGCCGCCTGCATTGCAGCCGTTCTGAGATACTTGCTGCCACGTTTAGACATTTTTCCCCGGCCTTTAGATTCTCCACTCTGGTTGAGTTTAACGTCGAGGCCGGCTGTAGCCACAAATTTACGAGCACCATTTTTTTCTTCAGGATGAAAGACCGGCAGGACTTCGGCCAGGATTGTCGGTGCCCATACCGGTCCAATCCCAGGTATCGACTGCAACAATTTTTGTTCTTGCTTCAGGTGATTTTTTGCTTGTTTTGCCAGTTCTTCAATCTGGGTGGAAAGAAGATTCATCCTTTGCACGATAAAGCGAATCTCCAAAGCAAACGAATCGACGGATTGGTTCATTGCAAAGGATCCTTTAGCCGATATTTTGAGCTTTTTGGCATGCTCTCTGCCCATATGCCCTTTACTTTTTTCTTTAAGGATGCGTGTCAGTCTGCGAATATCTACTTTGGCAAGATCCTTAGCAGTAGGAAACTGAGAAAGTACTTCCATGCTGGCACAGCCAAAGATGTCGGAGAAGTTTGTTGCGTACTCAGGGAATACCAAATCCAGCAAGGCGGTCAAACGTTGTTTCTCTGCCACCAGTGTCTGAGCACATTCGAAGCGAAGGCGCATCAAATCACGCAACTGCCGCGTCTTGTCGTCAGGCACAGCGGAAAATTTGAGATCAGCCTCTCGCAAGATGCGGGCGATAAGTTCAGAATCCGCCGAGTCGGATTTGCTGCCTCTAATGCCGACATTCCTTCTTGCTGCGGTCATCATAGGGTTGATGACACGTACTTGGTACCCAGCATCGGCAAGACAATGGTAAAGGATCATCCAATAATGTCCGGTTGCCTCCATACCTATGAGAATGTTGTCAGTAGAAATATCTACTACCTCAATTCGATGCTGGAGCGATTTAAATCCTTCCCGGCTTTGGGCAAACGAGAAGTTTTTGAAAACCCGTTTGCCAGCTTCATCCAAAAGCGTTGCAACGTGTCGGCGTTTGGCGACATCAATGCCCAATGTCCACATCTTAGCAGCCCTCCCTTATCGTTGAGGTTAACGGGGACTGCCCAAAAGGGGGTGACGCCAGAGCAACACATCCTCGCAGCCAGATCAGAGCAGCAACGCTCGTCAAGCGGTGAGTGTAAATACCGGCGCTGGCGGTCTTTCGAAGAGGACAGTGCCTCACGGAGGTCCAAGCCAAACCCCGGCAGCCTTCCCAATACCATTGTGCACAAAACGGCTCGGAAAGGCAAATCGCGCATAAATCGCGCAATCACTGTGATTGCGGCCCCCCACCTCCGGTGGGGGGTGAAGAATTGTGTAAAAACAGGCTATCGCCTGTTTTTACCGTCAACTC
>WFRY01000122.1 GCA_015486315.1 Desulfobulbaceae bacterium | reverse complement strand
TGGACGCTTAAAGTTAATACTCTTGGTACAAGTGAAGGAACCTTGAATACTCTTGTTTCCTATTCCGCCACATATGCTGTTTCTTTAGTAGATGAAGCACCAAATGCCATGATACAATTTGGTTTATTTGAAGACTCAGGATGGTTTTGGGGGGATAAAACTGATACATGGCTTGGTGTTGACAACGTAATGGTAACCAGTAATGCCGCTCCTGTCCCTGAGCCTGCCACCATGCTGCTCTTCGGTACTGGTCTTGCCGGTCTCGCCGGTGTTGCCCGTCGTAAAAAAGCAGCGAAGAAAAGCTGATAACCTGTACGTCTATTCCGACCGGTGCAGTACTGTGCCGGAAGCAAAAACCGCCGACAGTTTCTCTGTCCGGCGGTTTTTTGTTGATGTTACCAAGATAACCTGTTGATTTTTTTTATTACCCTTTCCTCTTTACCGAAAAGTTTATATTTCCGCGCACCAGTTTTTGAAACGCTTACATTCCGTATTATCAAGCCAAGAGTATAGTTAATGAAGCGCTTACAAGCTTACAGGCAAAGTTTTCAGGAATCTTCTCATGTAGAAGGTAAGTGTCGGATAACCAACAACAACTATCATGTCATCCACAGAAAATCGGGACATTGATCAGGGAAATCAAAAATGACCGATACCATCACAACCATCTGGAAAAAGGTGTTGAAAACCCTTGGGCAGAGCACTGGCCGGATATTTACAACTCATCTTACCTACGTGGCACTTGGAACACTCCTGTTTACCCCACTTGTGGGTATTATCGGCCGATTCCTGCTTCGTCTCTCCGGCCACTCCATGCTCTCTGACTTTGATATTGCCTATTTTCTGCTGACACCACTGGGGATGACGGCTTTGATACTGCTTGCTGCCATCCTGATTACCATCCTGGTATTTGAGCAGGCCTCCCTGATGGCCATTAATGCCGGCAGCCTTCAAGGAGTGCATATCACTACTATGTCTGCACTCTATTTCACTGCCGGACGGGCAAAAAGAATTTTTTTCTTTGTAATCCAACTGGTGGTACGGGTGCTGATAATTGTCCTGCCGTTTCTGGCCGTTGGAGGTGCTGTTGCCTGGTTTTTACTCACAGACTATGACATCAACTATTATCTGGCTGAAAAACCTCCTGTTTTTCTGGCTGCAGCAGCAATCATCGGCCTCTTAGTCCTGGCAATGCTTGTCCTGCTGCTGCGCAAACTCCTCTCCTGGTCGCTTGCACTTCCCCTGCTCCTGTTCAGCAATGTATCTCCGACCGCCTCCTTTCATGAGAGCGAGAGCCTGACTCTTGGAGACAGACGATTATTTATCATTACACTTGGAACCTGGGGCATGGCGGCACTGCTGCTCGGTTCAGTCGTGCTGGGCAGTGTTGAACTGCTGGGCTCAAAACTTGTTCCCTTGTTCTCTGATTCAATCACCTGGCTGGTACCCGTTCTGGGAGGGCTTGTTGCCCTGTGGTCCCTTGGCAACCTGCTGGTTACGACACTCACCTCCGGCAGCTTTGCCTCCCTCTTGCTGACATTATATGAGCGATCCGGAGCTGAAATTTCCTCAGCTGGTCTTGCCGGGAGTGAACAAAGCAGACTAAAAGGTATAAATGGTCCCCGATTTGTCCTGCTCCTGATCGGCTGTACAGCAGTCGCGGTCCTGGTTGGATCCTGGCTGTTAAACGGTATTCAGGTGAAGGATAATGTTCAGGTGATCGCTCATCGCGGGGCTGCCGGCAAGGCTCCTGAGAATACTCTTGCCTCCATCCGACAGGCCATCAAGGACAACACCGACTGGGTCGAGATTGATGTCCAGGAATCCGGCGATGGTGAAATCGTGGTCATTCATGACAGCGATTTCATGAAACTTGCCGGAGTAGATACAAAGATCTGGGGCGGGACGTTGAAACAGCTGCAGGAGATTGATATCGGCAGCTGGTTTGATCCGAAGTTCTCAGCCGAACGGGTACCGACCCTGGCCGAAGTACTGGAAGAGGTACGCGGCAAGGCCCGTCTGCTCATTGAGCTGAAGTATTATGGACACGACCAGCAACTGGAACAACGGGTGGCACGTATTGTTGAACAGGCAGATATGGTGGATAATGTTGCCGTCATGTCGTTGAAACACGAAGGTATTAAAAAATTCCATGCCCTGCGGCCGGACTGGAGCACCGGTCTGCTGTTAACCAAAGCAATCGGCAACCTGTCTGATCTTGACGTAAATTTCCTTGCTGTCAATATGGCCATGGCAACGCCGGGCTTTATTCGTCGCATACAATCCGCCGACAAGCAGGTCTTTGTCTGGACTGTCAATGACCAGGTCTCCATGTCCCGGATGATGTCACTTGGAGTAGACGGCATTATTACCGATGAACCGGAACTGGCCCGTACAGTACTTGCCGAACGAGCTGAAATGAATTCCATTGAGCGATTACTGATACACACTGCTGTCCTGATAGGCCGACCTGTCCCGCAGCGAACCTACCGTGACCAATCGCCTTGAAAGGTAATGAGCTGAAACTTCCTCTGTCGGGAACATCACTGTTCTTTCTGCTGCTCCTGCTGCTCTGCTTTGGGAATGCCGGTGCTGAAACCACCGGAAAACCGGGGTCAGGTATTGAAACACTTGAACGGCAGCTTGAAATGAAACGGCATGAACAGCTTGTTGCTCTAAAGGCCCGGCCTGAAAGTGTTCTTGCTGAATTTACTACCGACGGCTGCAGCGGCGGTCTTTCCGCTGGCTGGGAATACCTGGCCGGCAAAATCAGGCAGTTCCACACCATGCACGGGACACAGCCGGCCTGGGAATCATGCTGCGTCACGCATGACCGGGCCTATCATACAGGGGGACCGGCCAAGATCACGGCAGCTGAAAGTTTCAAAGCCCGCCGGAAAGCCGACCTGGCGTTGAAGGACTGTGTGCTGGAGACCGGACTGAAACGCATTCCGCAACTGAGCAATGAGTATAACATATCTTCCCGGGACGTCGAAATACTCTATACCGCTATCGCTGCTCTGATGTACCGGTCGGTACGCATTGGCGGTATGCCGTGCACCGGCCTGCCGTGGCGCTGGGGATACGGCTGGCCGGAATGTGAATAAAAAGAACAAACTCCTCTCTCCGGCACAGTCACAACGTAAGCACTATATCAACGACACTCTTGAGGTGATAACACCTCGGAATGTAAGCGTTTCAGTAAAGCATGCAATTTGCCGGAAACACTCCGTTTGTCAAGCCTGTCAACTCAATTGGCTTACTCTGTCATTGTACCAATTATTGCCCCCTTTACTTCACCTCGGCAGGCATCTCGGAAAAATCAGTTTCCTTGAACTGGTGGCCAATGCCAACTGATCCTTTCCCGGATTGAGCCTTGGAATAGGCGTTCATCTCACCACTGTCGGATCCGGTAAAACTGATAGCTTCACACAGTGCATTGCCGCCGGACTGACAGTTTAAATAATTCACGGTATTGCCCCATAGATTATTACGATCGTTTACCAGGGTTACACCGGGCTGCTGAAAATTATCAGACCCGAGATAGTTCACAATACCCCCGACCTGATTGTTGCTTATAATATTATTCTCCACCACGGCCGTATATGCCGCCGGCTGCGGATATCCAAGAACCAGACCTCCGCCCCTGATCTTTCTCTTCCCCTTGTTGTTGGAATCAATAGTATTATTTTTTATAACGACTTTACTCATGTTAAATGAAGTTATATTAATACCGATATGATCATTGTTGACGACAAGGTTGTTGGTGATCAGGATATCATCAAAGGAAAACTGCTTAATGGTGGACAAGGGGCTGATAACAATACCATCCGTATTATTGAAGATATAGTTGCCGGTAATATTAGGAGAGGCGACTTCCCGGGCACCTATGCCGAGCCGATTGCCATAAATATAATTACGGTCGATTCTTGCCTTGGATTTCCCCCTGGAACCTATACCGACGATACTGTTGTTATAGACGCGATTATTATAAATATGGGCATTACTGTCCTTACCGTTACCGATTCCGACAAGATTATCATAAACCACATTGCCGTGGACCTTTGTCTTGCCGGTCAGTGACGGAGAGCCATGAATACCCATGCCATGGTTGTTTCCTGTAATTCTGTTGTTGAAAATATCGGGCGCAGCATCCCAGATGTTAATCCCATGGCCCAGATCTCCCCGGCCGCCGCCGGTAATAACAAAACCTTCCACTTTACCGGCCCGGTCACCAAGATAAAAAATAGAGATGGTATTTTTATTCCCTTTTTGACTTCCTCCGTCAATTACCGGCCAATTTTCTCCTATCAGATTAATGCTCTTGTCGATGACCAGCAGTTCTTTATAGGTCCCCTTTCGGACAATGATATCATCTCCGGGTTCAGCGGCATCAAGGGCAGACTGAATCGTTGGATACTCTTCCGGCACATGCCGGACACCTGCTGTAACCGCTTTTCTGGTACTGACATTAACGGTTACCGGCTCACTGTCGAGTTCGCCGTCATTGACAATCAGCTGTACTGTATAGGAGCCATCCACATCAACGGTAAAGGAACTGCTTCCGTCGCTGCCCGGGGCAAGGGTTGTCTGACTCTTTTCCGGTTTATATATCAGGGACCATTTATAGGTTAATGATGCCCCGTCGGCATCCTTACTGGTACTGCCGTACAGGGTAATGGTATCACCTGCTGAAACCTGGGAGATAACTTCGCCGATATTTGCCATCGGTGGACGATTTTTCGGGACCTTGATCTGTACGACCTGCGGTTTACTGGATTTTCCCCGGTTATCCGTTACTGTCAGCTGGGCTTTATACGTTCCCGGCACATCTGCCTTAAAGGCTGTTTTAACTCTATCCGGCCTGGACAACCTGGCCTTACTGCCCTGGGGCTTCTGCACCAGCGTCCACTTGTATGCAAGGGCATCGCCATCAGGATCAATGCTCCCCGTACCGTCAAGAACGGCCCGTCTACCGACAAATACCTCTTGATCTCCTGCAGTAACAGCCCTGGGCTGCGCATTGGTCGCTTTCTTCTTTTCCGCCCGGGTAAACTTGCCTCCGTACACGCCCATGTCATTTCGAACAGTACCAAGAGAGGGCGGGAGATTTGCATCGTTAAATTCAGCTTTACGATCCCCGGCATCAATGGCAGGAGATCCGGGCTGGAGGTGATAATCATGGCCTTTTAAATCTTTGAACAAGGGGTCGGCTATAATATTTCTGGTTTTCAAAAAGCTGACCTCGTCCTCATAACCACCGAACTGCGGCCTGACACACCAGAGAAAATGAGGATCACATGCCCCGGTCTCACCATTGGCAAAGAGAAGATTATGGTCATACCCCTTTCCTGAAGTTCGAATTCCACCGTCAACATTCAGGGCGATAATATTATTTTTTATAGTTGCAACAGCCGATGGGTCCTCCACAAGAATTCCGGCCCAGTGACTGTTGACAATCGTATTGTTGACAATCGTCAAC
>WFRY01000121.1 GCA_015486315.1 Desulfobulbaceae bacterium | reverse complement strand
TCAATAAGTGGTGACAAATTACTGTATTTTACTTTATGGATCGAAGTCTACGCTATCTCCGGCTAACAACCTGCCGGAATGACGGAGTTGCAGGCAATTCAGATCGTCATCCCCGAATGTAGTTATCGGGGATCCAGGCTTCTTACCAACACTTATTGAGAAGTTACCCCGTTTTCAAGTAAGCGCTTCAGATGGTTCATCTATAACAAAAGGTTGCAAAACTTGTGCCGTACAATAATTTCGATTATGCTTGGAAAGAGTTTTCAATCCAACAATCAATTCTTATTGAATAAAAGATTTATGCAAACGATTAAAAATGTCCTGATCACCCTCTTGCTGCTGCTCTTTCCCTGTACTCTTTTTGCAGCACATGGAGTTTCCATAGACGGTACCTTGAAATATCCGCCGGGCTTCAGCCATTTTGCCTATACTTCACCTGAGGCCGTTAAAGGCGGATCTTTAATCTTGCACGATCTCGGCGGTTTTGACAAGATGAATCCGTTTACCCTGAAGGGAAGTGCCCCGTTCGGACTTGATTCTTTTGTTTTTGAACCTCTTGCCGTGAGTAGTCTGGATGAACCCTTTGCCGCCTATGGCCTGATTGCAAAGGATATTTCCCTGGCCGAAGATAAAAAATCCGTTACCTTTACCCTGAATGAAAATGCCCGCTTTTCCGATGGTACACCGGTTACGGTTGAGGATGTAAAATTTTCCCTTGATACCCTGAAGAGCGACAAGGCCCACCCCTTTTACCAGATTTATCTGCAGAACATCATTGGTTCCGAGATACTGGATAAACAGAAGATTCGTTTTCTCTTTGACCGGCCCAACCGTGAACTGCACATGATAGCCTCCCAGTTGCCGGTACTCAACAAAACATTTTATGAGAAGCATGGTTTTGACCCGACCGGAACAACCGATACCATGCTGCCCCCCATCGGATCAGGTCCTTATCTTATCAAGGATGTGAATCCCGGAAAATCCATTACCTATGAGCGTAATCCTGATTACTGGGCTGTTGATCATCCGGTGCGAAAGGGGGTGTTTAACTTCAAGACCATTGTTGTCAAATATTTCAAAGACCAGATCGTCAGTGTTGAGGCCTTTAAGGCCGGTGAATTTGATGTCATGGTGGTCAATATTGCCAAGCAGTGGAAGCGGGATCTCAGTGGCCGTCGTTTTACAAGCGGTGAGTTGATTAAAAAGGAGTTTGCCCATAAAAATGATGCCGGTATGCAGGGCTTTTTGTTTAATACCCGCCGAACACTGTTTAAGAGCCCGAAAGTTCGCCGGGCTCTGGGACTTGCCCTGGATTTTGAATGGACGAATAAGACATTATTTTTTAATCAGTACACCCGTTCCAATTCCTATTTCAGCAACTCGGACCTTGCGGCAACCGGTCTGCCGGGAGCTGCTGAGCTGAAACTGCTGGATCCCTTTAAGGATCAACTGCCCCCCGAGGTCTTCAGTAAACCCCTGACCCCACCCAGTACTGCACCGCCGGGCAGTCTGCGTACCAACCTCAGGCTGGCAAAAAAACTGCTTCTTGAAGAAGGATGGCAGGTGAAAAACGGGACCTTGACAAACGCGGACGGCACACCCTTTACTTTTGAAATCCTCCTGGTCAGTCCATCTTTTGAGCGGGTAATGGCCCCTTATGTAAAAAATCTGGCTAAACTGGGAATTAAGGCCGACTATCGTACAATAGATGCGGCGCTCTACTCCGACCGGATTAAGAACTTTGATTTTGATATGGTGGTCAACGTTTTCGGTCAGTCCCAGTCGCCCGGCAATGAGCAGCGGGATTACTGGTCATCCTCCTCGGCTGCGCGTAAGGGGTCGAGAAATCTTGCCGGTATCAGTTCACCGGTTGTAGACAGTCTGGTTGAGTCCATAATCTATGCCCGGACTCAGGATGAGTTGACAGCTGCCTGCAAGGCCCTGGACCGAGTACTCTGGTACGGTTATTATGTTGTTCCCAACTGGTATCTTGCTTTTCACCGTATTGCCTACAGCAATAAGTTCAGCATGCCTGAAACCCTGCCTCTTTATTATAATCCATACCAGTTGCTCTATAACTGGTGGGTTACACCGGGACGGGAATAGCACATGTCGCCGGTTTACGAACAAAACAGATTGTTCCTCCAGGTGCTTCATGGTAACACTGTTACCGTACTGTTATTTAGTAAGCGCTTCATTAATGACACTCTTGACATGGTAACACCTCGGAATGTAGGCGTTTCAGGAGCTCCCTGCTGTGCGTGATCAAGGTGCCCGATAATACCCCTGTATATCGGGGGACTTGAGCGCGTGCAGCAGGGGGTTCATGGAGCGCTTACGTTATTTAGTTGATTTGTAATTGCTCACAGGGTACATGATAAAGCTCCGCAAACCATCGTATTTGTAAGTGCTTGCAGTTACATTGAATTCAGAATAGTTGATATTATGCAATCTCAGGACAGTGTGAGTACACCACCGTATACATGGCAGGGGCAAAAGCTTAAGCTTCTCTTTGTCGAGGACGACCCGGAAAGCACCGAGCTCTTTGTCAATTGTTTTAGAGAAGAATATGAAATTTTGACTGCAGTTTCCGGTGAGGATGCCCTCGAGATTTTCAAACAGGAACCGGAACTGAGCATGGTCCTGTCCGATCAGAACATGCCCGGGATGAGCGGCGTGGATCTGCTGAGCCGTATATATGTTGATCGTTCAGATGTAATACGAATAATAATAACAGGTTATATCGATATTTCCGACACGATTGATGCCATTAACAAGGGCCATATTTACCAGTTTATTTTAAAGCCATGGGATATTGTCCAAATGCGGATGATTCTTGGTCAGGCCGCCCAGACCTGGATACTGACCAAAGAAAATCATATGCTGCATGACCGGGTTTTTGAGCAGAACCGTTTGCTCACCGATACGAATCAACAGTGTAAAATTTCCGAAGACAACCTGCGCAACCTTTCAAATGCTCTGCTCAATGCGCGGGAAGATGAACAGAAGCGCATTGCCATGGAACTGCATGATGAGCTGGGTCAGGCCCTGGCCGCCCTGAAACTTCAGATCCGGGTCATGAAAAATGAATTCAGCGGCAGCTGTCAGTATCCGGTTGAACTGGCGAATGAATGGCTTGACCGGTTCCGGGCCGATATTAATGAAATAATAGAAAACGTCCGCCGGTTATCGAGAAACCTCAGTCCGGTTATTATTGATGATCTTGGTATTGATGCCGCCCTTGTTAATATTGTTCATAATTTCACCAGAATTTATGGCATTACCTGTACCTTTCAACCCGAACCGCTTGGCGTTATAAAATCGACGGACGGACAACGGCTGGTGTACCGTCTTGTTCAGGAAACGCTCAATAATATCGGTAAGCATTCAGGTGCTACCCATGTTGTGTTTACCGTCATAGTTGACGATGAGCAGGCGATTTTAAAGTTAGTGGATAACGGTAAGGGGTTTGACCTCCAGGAAATGGCCACCCGCAGCCCCGAACAAAAGGGCATCGGTTTAGCTGCTATGCGGGAGAGAACCAACATGCTCGGCGGTACCGTTGAGATTGACAGTACCGTCGGAAACGGAACAACGGTTTGTTTTACTATTCCTCTTGATTCCGATCCGGCCCGGCAGACCATGAACATCAGTCATGGCCGTTGAATTACCTCAAGTTACTCTGTCCCTGAAAGATGTCCGGGATACTGCCCGGATTGGTCGTCGGCTGGGAGAAATTGCCCTGCAGGGTGATGTTATCCTTTTGCACGGTGACCTCGGAGCCGGTAAGACAACCCTGACTCAGTCCATTGCTGCAGGGCTTGATGTTCCGGAAGATCAGTATGTTACCAGTCCTTCCTTTGCCCTGCTGCACGAATATCCGGGCCGGATTCCCCTCTATCACATGGACTGTTACCGGTTGTCCGGTGAGGATGATGTTGAAGGGGCAGGCTTAATCGACTATATTGGCGGACCGGCATTGACCGTTATTGAATGGCCTGATCGGTTAGGAGGTCTTGCACCGGAGGATCGGCTGGATATTGATATCAGCAATACCGGCCCGACAGCACGGACATTGATTTTGCGGCCGCATGGTTCCTCCTGGGAGGCCAGAGTTGTGCAACAGTTTACCTAACGGTTCAGCTGCACCCCATCTCGGAGTCGTCTGCAGTTTTCAAGGCCCTCAATTCAATTCCTAATTTCTATTACCTATTACCAACGTCCCCTATACAAGATGCAGAAAAAAACCATTCGGCTGCAGAGCTGCCGGAAGCAGTATACATATGACCAGGATAAGGCGTGTACACCGGTGGAAACCGTAGACCGTTTTAAAGAAAAACTGAAAACAGCCGGACTGGACATCCTGAAGGAGGTCCGACGTATCGATACGGGCAGGCTCGACATTCCGGTATACTTCAGTGTCTGTGGTAAAGATGCCCGGGATATTATTGGTACGAAAAAACAGATGGGCAAGGGATCTACCCCGGAACAGTCAAAGGCCAGCGCCTGCATGGAACTGGGAGAACGGTTCAGTTTTTTTTCTTTTCTTCGGGATCAGGACAACTTTATTGTTGGTGACTATCCGGCCATGGTTGAGGCCGGATATCCGGTTCTGCCAGTGACGACCCTGCTCCAATCCGTCCATGACACCACTCGCAGCCCGGAGCAGCTTGAACGACTGTTGGCCGGTCTACCCATGCGCTGGACCTGGGCCAGAAACCTGACCCGTTCTGAAGACGTGCTGATCCCGTTTTCCTGGTTCTATGCCATTAACGAGTTCAATGGTCCCTGTGCGGGTAATACTGTTGAGGAGGCCATCCTGCAGGGGATAAGCGAGGTGGTGGAACGGCATGTCTGCGCGGTAATAACCAAAGAACAGATTCGGACCCCGGCCATTGACCTTGCATCGGTGACGGATCCTGTTGCCCGCGAACTCATAGATAAGTTTGAACGTAATGGTATCCAGCTTCGGGTCAATGACTTTTCACTCGATACCGGTATCCCGACCATAGGTGCCCTGGCCTGGGACCCGGCAACCTTTCCGGATAAAAGTGAACTCGTCTACACTGCAGGCACCACTCCCGGTGCTGTTAAGGCCTTGATTCGTGCCCTGACCGAGGTCGCCCAGTTAGCTGGTGATTTTGAATCAGGCTCCAACTATGTGGCTTCCGGACTTCCCAAACCGCTTGCTCTTGACAAAATTGATTATGTTGTCAATCCGGAACAGATTGTTGCCATTGATCAGATAAAGGATCTCTGTGATGATGATATGCTGCAGGAACTCAACAACTGTCTGGATGCATTACAGCGAATCAAGATGGAAGTTCTGGCAATTGATACCATGCACCCGAAACTGCAGGTGCCGGCTGCCTACACTATTATTCCCGGCGCCCATTTCAGGGAGCGTGCAGATTCCGGAGATGCAGCTCTGTTTGCAGCCAAGCTGGCAGCTGAGCTGCTGGATCCGGCAGCTCTTGAAGAAAAACTGACCGCCATGCAGCAGGATCTGCCGGCTGCCTACTATCTTGAATTTTATCGAGGCCGTAATTTTTATGAACAGGGAGTTGTGGAACCTGCCCTGGAATGTTTTCAGAAGGCCCTGACCTTAAACCCCAATGATGAGGACAAACCCTATCTCTACTCCTATATCGGCAGTTGCCTGCGTGACCTGGAACAGTATGCAGAGGCGGTGCCCATTCTTGCCAGGGGACTGGAGTATGACAGGGACCGGCCCGATATACATAATATCCTGGGGGTCTGTTACTTTAAACTGGAGAATTATGAGCAGGCCGTGCATCATTTTCAGCGGGCTGTAGAGCTTAACCCCGTCTCAGCCATTGACTATGCCAATCTGGCAATTAACCTGCAGCGTCTGGGTAGAGTTGATGAGGCCGTCCACAACTATCAGGTGGCTCTGGGGCAGGATTCTTCCATTACCTTTGCAGCAGAAAATTTGGCTGATCTACTGGCAGGCCGGGATAACTAACAGGAAAAAATGAAAAAATTTCCTGAAAATCCGGATAGAATTTTAATTCGCTCCACCAATTGGATTGGTGATGCGATTATGACCACTCCTGCTGTTCGCAGCATAAGAAAAAACTTTCCTGATGCTGATATAACCCTGCTTGCCCTGCCGTGGGTGGCGGATGTTTTTAGTGCCTGCCCGCATCTTGATCATATTTTTATTTATGATAAAAAGGGGCGTCATCATGGCTTGAGAGGAAAGCTCAGACTGGCTGCTGACTTGCGAAAACGTCATTTTGACGTGACGGTCTTGCTGCAGAACGCCTTTGAGGCGGCCTTGATTACCACCGTTGCCGGGATTCCGGTCCGGGCAGGATATACAACTGACGGCAGGGGCGTTCTTCTAACCCACGGTGTTCGCAAGCACGCCGATATAGGTCGGAAACACCAGGTCCATTATTATCAGGAGATGCTGCAGGGACTGGGCATGCAGAGAGGACCGGATACCCTGGAACTCTTTCTTGAACCGGACGCGGTTCAGGAGGCGGACACGCTTTTACTGGAAAAGCTGCAGGGCAGGGAGGTACCGATTATCGGTCTTAATCCCGGCGCAGCCTATGGACCTGCAAAGCGCTGGCCGGCAGCAAAATACGCTGAACTTGCTGCCGGTCTGGCCGCAGAAACAGATGGACTGATCCTGGTTTTCGGAACAGAGGCGGACCAAAAGGCTGCTGGAGAGATTTCAGCGGCAGCCGGTGATAATGTGCTGGATCTTACCGGTAAAACCAGTCTGGCCATGGCCATGGCCTGTATTGATCGCTGCCGGGTATTTGTGACCAACGATTCCGGGCTCATGCATGTTGCAGCTGCTTTAAATACCCCCCTGGTGGCTGTTTTCGGCTCCACCGATCATATCGCAACCGGTCCATACAGTGAACAGGCAACGGTTATTCGTCAATCCCTGGACTGCAGCCCGTGTATGAAAACCCATTGTCCAAAAGATCATTTTCAATGTATGGAGCAGATAACCGTAGATGAGGTGGCAGCGGCTGCCCTCAGGTTTATATATAAAAGATGAAAAAACACCCTGCAGTATTTCTGGACCGTGACGGAACCATCAACGAGCAGATGGGTTATATCAACCATATCAGTCGGTTTGTTCTCCTGCCCGGTGTAGGACAGGCTATACGCAGACTCAATGAGCGCAGCATCCCGGTTGTAGTTGTTACCAATCAATCAGGACTGGCCCGAGGCTATTTTCCCGCTTCCCTGCTTGATGAAGTCCATGAAAAGATGGCCGGACAGTTGGCGGCGGAGGGTGCCCATATTGACGGCCTCTATATCTGCCCCCACCATCCTGAGGCCAAACAGGAACAATATCGAAAGGCCTGTAACTGCCGTAAACCAAAGACCGGGCTGTTGGAACAGGCCGCTGCAGATCTGCAGTTGGATCTCGGCAACTCCTTTATGGTTGGAGACCGCTGGTCGGATTT
>WFRY01000120.1 GCA_015486315.1 Desulfobulbaceae bacterium | reverse complement strand
GTGTACAACCCCGGGGGATGACGCGGCTTGCAACTCCGTTATATTATAACCAATCAGAGTGCTGCCCACTATGGTCATTCCCGAGGTCCTTTATCGGGAGATAAGTGCAGACTTCGATCCATTATTTTTTCTTTTTATAACAGAATATTGTAACCTTGACTGAAAGTTGTCTGAGTTTCATACGTAATCAGATACAAAATAAATGTTCAAGCGTAACTGCAACTATTGTCAAATATGATGGTTTATGGAGCTTGATCACGTACCCCGTGAGCAGTTACGGTCAAACATGGATAAAGAAGTATCTATTGTCCGTACTGCTCCTCAATAAATGATTTGAGCTCGCTGCTGATCTGCAGCCGGTCTGCCAGTGCATCAAGCCAGGCCCGTTCCTCCGGGGTGTCAATGG
Source organism: Desulfobulbaceae bacterium (assembly GCA_015486315.1). Taxonomy (GTDB): domain Bacteria; phylum Desulfobacterota; class Desulfobulbia; order Desulfobulbales; family Desulfobulbaceae; genus Desulfobulbus_C. The sequence goes on along the minus strand of WFRY01000120.1, from coordinate 3,407 downwards.
TCACAGTTGCCACCGCCAGCATATACATGGCCCGGCAGGTTCCTGGATCCGTAATACCATGAACAAGCTCATCCATGGGCAGAGGATTATCCATTTCTGCAACAAGAAAGGTTTTTTCTTCTTCAGCAAGTCCCTGGCTTGCAAGTTTTGTCAAAATAGCCTGTTTTTCCTCCATGTCCATTGTACCGTCGGCATGTGCTGCGGCAATCATGACCTGAATCATCCTGCGGGCCAGGTCGTCATTGCTGATCTTTACTTCACCTGCCGTTCCCGGACCAGGGGGAGGAACCGGTGGAGCAGCTGTCGGCGGCGGCGGAGGTGAGGGAGCACCGGGTACCGGAGGCGGAACGGGTGGGGCGGTGGATTGACCTGTGCCGGGATGAGGTGGAGTCGGGGGAGTTGCCCCTGTAGCTTGCTGTTTCTGCTGATCCTTTAAAATTTCCACAGCACCGACCCCAAGACCGATCAGGGTCATGAGCCCGGCACCGGAGGTAAGGGAATTCGTCAAACCTCCACCTTTAGCTGTACTGTTGCCAAGAACATCTCCAACAATTTTACCAAGTAATTTTTCTGCATTAAACATTGTATTCTCCATGATCACTGTGAAAATTTTTTAGCAGGAAGTCAATGATGATGGACTTGTAACAAGTCATTAAATCAGTAATTCCGCATTCAGCTCACCCCGTCATCCCGCGATCTGTTGGGCGGGAGATAGCATAGACTTTGATCCAGTTGTTTTAGAATATTATGGATCCCCGACTACTACCTCGGGGATGACGGATTTGAATACTTTAACTGCCTTGTTCCTTTTTATGAAAGCATCAATGATGACCACCGCCGCCATGGCCTCCTCCATCTGAATCTCCTCCACCACCGCCATGACCTCCTCCGCCTGAATCTCCACCACCGCCATGCCCATCGCCGCCTGAGCCTCCTCCGTCGCCGCCATGGCCATCGCCACCTGAATCTCCTCCATCGCCGCCGTGGCCTCCGCCGCCTGATGAATCGGATCCGCCATCATTACCACCTTCTGTTCCGTCTCCGGTTCCATGGGTGCCGTGGCCGCGACTGCCGGAGCCGTGTTTTGATAAGTCCTTTGCCGTCACCCCGTGCTCAATGGCAGTACCATAATTTCCGGCTAATGATTCACGGTTGGCGTGGATGGCCTGTTTGTCGAATGTAGTGCGCATGGTATGCATATCATGGGCTGTAAAACCCTTTTGTACAGCTTTACCGATTACTTCTGCCGTTGTTGCCGAAGAGACCCCCTGTCTGGACATATCTCTGGCCGTACGCATTGACTCTTCCGCAAGCTGGTACAACTCTCTGCTGTTCATTTTGCTGGATTTTGCCTGCAGGTTCTGAACAAGTTTTTCCGCATCCTGCCGACTCAGACCCGCTGCAATCCCTGCAGTTACGGTATTGCCGAGCTCCGCAGCCCGGGTCCTCTCTCTGGTTATTGTATGAGCCAGCGAGTAACCATATTCGTAGCGGGATTTTACCTGCTCCAGAGCATGGATAATCCTGTCCGGATCGATATTTTTAGCTATACCTTCATGGACTTTACTGCTCACAGCATCAGCAGGCAGTCCTTCCTTTCCGGTAGTTTTTACAATGTTCCGGACCCGGCTGACCTGGTTTGTGCTGAATCCTGCCTCGTCCATTGCCCGAATCAGAGCCTTATCCGGTTGTGCTGCAAGCACCCCGCCGGGGAGCAGGACGAGCAGCCATAAGAGGATTGAGAGTTTTTTCATAATTTCCTGCACCGTAGACTTTGTCTGTTTACTGTTATAACACTTTTAGACCTGAAAGGTTACAGCTCACGGTAGATAAAGACAGTTTTCCGATCCAAAGTCATCTGTTTCCCTGAACCGGCATTCGGGAAGATAGACGGATCCGTCGACAACGTAAAAATATTTCAGCTCACTGGCTGCTGGTATTTTTATCTGCCAGTTTCCTTCCCTGTTCTGCACCGTATCATGGAGAACATAGTTGTCGGCCGACGAACAAAACCGCACCTGTCCGGCCTCGGGCAGGTGGAGAAAAAACCACAACGTGTCTGCATGTTGTTCAACATAATGTCTGGAGGCACAGCCGGACAAGGCCACACCGAGCAGCAGGGTAACGAACAAAGATTTCATCATATGGTAACAGCTATATTAATTATGGAATTTTTGCCGCCGAAATCATCCTGTTCACGGGTCAGCACTGTTGGGTCGGTAATCTGCTGATTATTGTCAACCAGGTAACTGTACCGGTGTTCTCCGGCAGGAAGCGGGAGTGTTACTGCCCAGTATCCGCTTTGGCCGATCTTTTCCATGTCCACGGGGGTCCAGTGGGTAAAGTCGCCTACGATCTTTGCCTGGCTGCTATCCGGGAGATAGATGACAAAACGATGCGGCAGCTCCTCGGGTTGTATAACCGGAGAGGGCCGGAACAGAAAAATGCCGGCTACCAGGACCATGGCAGTGGCAAACCCGGCCAAAGGCGTAAACCATAATCGCAACCGGTTTTTTTTCGTTCGCCGGACCGGGACGGGCAATGGAGGCATGGTCTCGACCATCTCTCCCTGTAACAACTTTTCCTGCTCCAGCAGCTCAACGGTTTCATCCTTAAATGGTTTGCTGCTGTGCACTGATTCAACAAATATAATCTTTTCATCAAGATCAAGTTCATTGTCCACAAACATACTGATCAGGTAATCTTTCATGGCATATTCTGACGGAGAATTTTTTTCAGTTTAAGGCGTGATCGGTGAATTTTAATTTTGATGTTTGCCTCGCTGTTTCCTGTAATATCGGCTATCTCCCGATACGTCAGGGAACTGCTGACCACAAGGGACAGGATATCCTGTTCGTCATCATTTAACTGCTGCATGGCCTTGAGCACCCTTTTGTATTCCTCTTTAACAGAGTAGGCATTTTCCTGGTCAATTTCCAGGCTGTGCCGGTTATCCTCATAGACTGTATCAAAACGATTTTTTCGAACGTGATCGTAGAGCAGGTTCCGGCTGATGGTAAAGAGCAGGGCAGGGCTCTGTTCTCTGTCGCTGTACTGTTCAAGATAGCGGGTAAAGCTCTCCTGCATAATATCGGCAGCCAAATGATAACTGCCGCTCTTTCGCAATAAGTAGCCGAAAAGTTGTTCTTTATTGTCAGTATAAAATTTACGAAAAGTTTTCACCTTACTCCCATAACGTTTTCCGGAGAAGAACGTTACGTTTTTTTAACAGAAAATGTGTTTTTGTAAAATAATTGTAACTATTCAGGTGGGTGCAGAAAACTTGCAAAACCACCGTCCTGTAACTGTTCAGGAGGGCCTTAGATTTGTTCATTTAAGACTGTGAAGCGTACTTGTGTTACTCGAGCAGGCTTAAATGGGCGAAGATAAGGTGCTCCTGAACAGTT
>WFRY01000119.1 GCA_015486315.1 Desulfobulbaceae bacterium | reverse complement strand
GGCCGAGGCTGGGCATTGTAAGGAAACGAAGGCGTGACAAGGCCCACTATTTCGGCCCGTATCCCTCATCTGGTGCACTCCGGGATACTGTGCGGCTGCTCACCACCACCTTTGGCATTCGGACATGCACCACGAGAGCCATGAAAAACAGGCCCAGGGCCTGCCTGCAGTTTCAGATTGGCAAGTGTTCCGGGCCGTGCGCAGGCGCCATATCCATGGAAGATTACAGGCGCAGGGTGCAGCAGGTGCTTGATTTCTTTTCAGGCAGGAGCTCCGGTGTAATTTCTCAGCTCAGGCAGGATATGAACAGGGCTGCGGAAAAACTGGAGTTTGAAAAGGCAGCGCATATCAGGGACCAGATAAAGGCGCTTGAAAAGGTACTTGAAAAACAGTCTGTTGTATCGGGCCATAATGCCTCGTGGGATTGTGTTGGCATTGCCACCTATGAAGGGAATATATCTATGGCAGTGCTTCGGGTCAGGGAAGGAGTGGTCTCAGGGTGCGAGACAAAAAGGCATTATTTGCCTGCCGCTTGAAGCACTTTTCTATATAATAGCCCAGCCAGTGCCAATGCCGGGCTCGTCCAACAGCAGTGAGCAGGCTCAACCTTCAGATTGTGGTTCGAAAACTACGCTCACACAATCTAACCTTATGTATTTGTTTCTACGGTAATTGCGGGAATCATTTCAGTCAAAGTAGAAACTAAGTGATTATACTCATCATCGGTTGCCGAAAACCGAAGCTCCACATTATTGGTAGGGTGTTCTCCGTAAGTGACTCTCAACACGTTTTTCGATAGAGAAGCTGAAATTGGTCTGTAGTGACCTATAAGTTCTTCTCGATGGCTTTCAAAATAGCATTCAGCACCATCCGGAAATTCAAATTGTGCTTGAATCATGAAATAAGGTTCGTCTTCTGTGTCCAGTCCGTCGTGAAACAAAATCTGATAATAATCTCCTGCGATAGAGATGGATGCTACTTTGAAGTCAAATTCACTTATCATTGTCATCTGAATCTATATTTTCCCACATTTCATTTTGGTGCAACCAAATTGGATCGGCGTTTTTCCTGATAAAGTCATCTGGAATCATCCCGTCTATCGTCGGGGGCCGTTTTATCCGAACTTGCTTTCCATTCATAAAGACCCACATGTACTTTTTCTGCCTTGCCTGCTTGGCTTTTTTCCTTGCCCTCTTTTGAGCTGCTGTAAGTTTCTTTTTAGGCTTTGCCATTCGTGTTGCTTTGTTGTGCTAACGCTACGGCTCAGGGGCGCCATATCTACGGGGCAACCAACTTTCAACTTGCGTTGATACGGGGCATGGCGTAACGACTACCGCCAAGCTATTTAGTGTACCCTGGAGCGCCTTGTTCGGCAAATCGTCCTCGTGATTCTTTAATTGCATCAAGAATGTCGTTTGTGGTTGCTTTGGTTTGTATGCCCGGAACATCAAATGGTGATTTTTCGCTTTTCCTAAAAATAATAGAGAAGGTATCCCCACCTCTCCTTTTTATAATAACTTCTTCTGTTCGGGCGATATTCAGTATGCTGGAAAGATGCTGTCTCGCTTCAGAATAAGTATATACTTTCATGATATTTACTCCAAAAGTGCAATCCCCATTTCCTTGGCAATCCGTTTCATACCACGATCGAGGGTAAGTAATGGACTCCGGAGGCCATTAGCACATTCTAAAAAATAGGCATCATAGGCGTATATGTTAAATTTTACTGCGATTTTTAAGGCTGATTTCATGTTGATACTCCGTAAATCAACGGGTATATGTTGGACGACTTCCCACGACGAAGCTACCTCGCTTGCCTGTAAAGAACCTTTTTTCAACATTGCCGTTAATGCATTTCCAATCTCAAAAGGCAAAACTTCTGGAGAAACTAAATCACAGCTTTCAGTAAGTCGTATAATTAAATCTTTCTCCGGCTCATTTAGGGCAACAGCAAGAAACGTGTTTGTATCTGCAACTACTTTCATAAGTACAATTGTACAGATTTATTTATCTTTGTCAAGCCGTCGCGGTAGGACAGTGAGTTACCCAACCGCCCCGCACATATCCCGCGGCGTGCGGAATTACCGCACCGGGCTCCTCAGTAATACTCGCTTCCGCAATCAACTCAGTTTGAAAATTACAGGATACCTCCGCGACTCCCAGGTTCCTGACACTTCTCTCTTTGCTTGCCACGACCTGAGAGCATTATTCGCCAGTCCCTTTTTTTGTCCTTTTTTTACGTCAGGCATATGGTTTCAGAGACATGGAGTATTTCAACCTCAGATTATACCACCTACATCAGCAGAGGCACTCATTATACGGATTAACCATATAATATGGGGGAAATCCTGCTATTCACAAATTTTCACTGAGGCGTTTTAATGAATAAAGTCCGGCAAGCCCGGCTATTCTGACCGGTTTTTTCTCAGCGTTGTCATCCCCTGTTCGCAGTTTCTGCCACAGGCTACTCACAAATTCCCTGCTGCCTATTATACCACTGTCCGTAAAATATCTGGTTCTTGCAAGGAACCGGTCACTGCGAGTAGGAGCAAAGCCCTTTTTTCTTTCATTATCAACAAGTTCAGGAGCAAT
>WFRY01000118.1 GCA_015486315.1 Desulfobulbaceae bacterium | reverse complement strand
TCCGCCCCCTGTTCCAGTCTGAACTCTGTTTCCCCTTCAAAGGCATGCATGATCTTCTTGTAACGTATTGAAGCATCCTGATAGACCTGATAAAATTCAATAAGTTCTTTCCAGGGATCATAGAGTTTTTCCTGGGCAGAAAGGAAGGCAACAAGCGAACCAAGCTCGAGTTTACCCTGCATCATCAGGTAGCCACCAAGGATAAAAACCAGCACCGGGCCCAGGCTGACAAAGAGGTTGTTGGTCACCTTCACTGCGTAGCGGTACAAGGTCCAGATTATTCGGATACGCAGCAGACGTTCGACCAAACTGTTATATTTGATCTCTTCAGTTCGAAAAGATCCCTGGGCGTGAACCTCATGAATTCCGGAAACAGATTCGGTGATCTGGCTTGCCATTTTCCGTGAGACATCAACCCGCTCTTTATTCGCTTTATTGGCACCACGCTGAACCAGGGGGACGACAAAGAGGACGATTGGGTAAATGGAAAGGGTTGTGATTCCGAGCAAGGGGTTAAGCCAGATCAGGTAAATCCCAAAGGCAACAAGGGTCAGGATATTACTTAACGGGACGGCAATAGCCATACCGACAAAGTTGCCCGGAGTAGCCAGTTCGCTGACAAGGGAGGAGACCACGGTTCCCGGCTGGGTCTTGCGAAAAAAAGAAAGGGGAAGCCGCAAAATATGCTGGTATAACTCCCTTCGCATATCGGTCAGAGCCCGCTGGCCTATCAGAGTCTGCAGCCAGTTGATTGCCATTTTAAGACCACTTGTCACCAGGACTGCCACCAGATAAATCGAACAGTAGACAAGGAGCTGAGTAAAGTTGCCAGCTCCGAGTACATCATTAACGATTCGTTTCTGGATCTCAAGTGGGAGAACCCGTAAAAATACGATAGCCAGGATGAACAACAGCAGTAACAGCTGAAGTGAAAGCTTTCCGTTCAGTACCCAGGAAAATAATGAACGCTTAATTATGGGAACTTTTTTTTTCAGTCATATTCCAACAGACCTTTTAAGTTTTATTCAGGTTCCATGGGGTAAATGAGGCTAATTTGAAAACCTATTTTCCGAGAAACGTTTCAAAGATTAAGCGTGTGGCTACATCGGTCAAATTTGTATTTGCAGACTCACTTTTGGGCTAACCTGCTGGCAAATTGAGCATACTTGCGATCTTCATGCAGAATATGAACAATCAGCCAATCTGCAATGAAATCCTGGAAGGCACTGGGATTCGTGGTCACTTGTTCCCTGTATTCCAACGCCTTTTTGGTAAGATTTTCATGAATTTTTTTATGTTTTTCCAGTCCCGGATAATTAATTTTGGCCATGAATTCCTCTTCATCCCGGAAGTGGGTTTGAGTGTATTCTACCAGTTTATCCAGATTCATCTTTACTGTACTTTGACCTAATTCGGATCGGGCGGCTTCAGTAATATTTCTGGCAATCGCCAAAAGCTTTTGATGCTGTGCATCCATTTCAGGGATGTGCATGCTGTATTCAGCCTTCCAGACAAAAGCACTTCCATCCTCTACCTCACCGTGTTCGGCAAGATCAAGGCCAGCCAGTTCCTTACTTGCGGAGACACGCAGCATTCCAAATTTTTTCAAGATAGAAAAGAGGATAAACATGGTGGAAAATGCCCACACTGGTATTGCAATGGAACCAATTATCTGGGCACCCATTGGATGGCCGCCAAATATTCCAGCAGCAAGACCACCCCAGATTCCACAAAGCCCATGCACAGGCCAGGCCCCTACGGCATCATCAAGTCTAAGTTTTTCCAGGAGTCGTGCCCCTAAAATGACCAGAATTCCTGCTACAGCCCCGATGATAATGGCTTCGATATTTGTAACAGAATCACAATTGGCGGTAATGCCGACCAAACCAGCCAGGATACCGTTTAAAAGGGAGAGGAGCTGAGGCTTTTTTTCCATCAGCCAGCTAAGCCAAAGCGCGAGGACACCACCTGTTGCTGCAGCAAGTGTCGTATTAACGGCAATGAGCAGTGTTGCGTTGGTATTAAGCGAACCCGAGAATGCCAGCTGACTCCCGGGATTAAAGCCGTACCAGCCAATCCAGAGGATAAAAACACCAAGGGCGGAAAGAACAATACTTGATCCAGGCATCCTGTTACTGCTGCCATCGGCATTAAAACGTCCACGTCTCGCGCCCAGTGTGATTACTGCTGCAAGGGCAGCAAACCCTCCCACGCTGTGCACAACAAGAGAACCGGCAAAGTCATAGAATCCCAGTTGATCCAGCCAGCCCCCACCCCACTTCCAGTAACCACTGATCGGATAAACAAGTCCGGTAATGATCACAGTATAAATCGCATAAGCGTGCAGGTTCATGCGTCCCGCAACTGCTCCGCCAACGATGGTCGCTGCGGTTGCAGCGAAAACTGCCTGAAAGAGCCAGTCGACCTGAGGGTTTAAGACTCCCGGCCCTAATGCCTTTACCGGATCTGCATCGGGAATGCCGAAACCACCCCAGCCCAGCCAGCCTCCTGCGACATCGGTTCCATACATCAGGCCATAGCCAATCAGGAAATAGAGGAGGAGGCCAAAGGTCAAGTCAATGAAGTTCTTGAACAGACAGTGTACGGTATTGCTGGCAGGGTTTAAGCCAGCCTCGAGCAGTGCAAATCCCGGCTGCATTGCCAGCACCAGAATAGCCGCAGCAAGCAGGCCAAGGTTGTCAATTGCGTAATAGGCCAGTTGAGCCGTGACCGGTTCGGCGGCGGCAGCCGCGATAGCAAAGGCAAAAAGCACTGCTGTAAATGCAACGACACCAAGTTTCGTCGATCTGATAAGTCCTGACATACTACGGTTACCTCCTGGAGAAATGGGAATTAATATTGGAATACTATCAATTCAGATGGGAAATGTCTGTCAGGAGATTATGACACTTGGTGTGAGAAATGTTTGAAAAGTAGTTACGAAAAGGGATGGAATGAAAGTTTAAAGGAAGGTGCTCTAAGCAGTGAGACAAGAAAATGTAGCTGTATATTTACCATCTTGAAATGACTCTTACAAGGTGGTAAGCCCATGCTGAATAGCAAATTTAACCAGTCCCGGCAGGTCGTGGATGGCCAGTTTTTCCATCAGACGACTGCGGTAGGTGGCAACTGTTTTAGGGGCAAGGGGCAGAATCCTTGAAATTTCTATGCTGGATTTTCCTTCGACCACAAGCTGCAGGATCTGTCGTTCACGGTCGCTGAGTTTGTCTATGGGACTATTTTCAGGCGTCGCACCCTGGCGAGAGATATATTCTTCGATCACCATCGTTTCGATACGCTTACTTAAATAACGACGTCCGGAATGCACCGCACGGACGGCAGTCGCCACTTCTTTACCGGCTGATTCTTTTAATAAATAGCCCCGGGCTCCGGCTTTGAGTGCCTGATAGATATGTTCCGAGGAATCATGCATGGAGAGCATGATCACCTTTACCCCGGGGCAGGTTTCGCTGATCTGTCGGGTAGCATCAATGCCGTTTAACTCCGGCATTGCAATGTCCATCACCACGATATCCGGTTGGATTTGTTTGATCTGGTCTACCGCCTGTTGTCCGTTGCTGGCAGTGCCCACAACCTGGATATCTTGCTCACCATTCATCAGGGCAGTCATTCCATCTCTTACTACCGCATGATCGTCAGCTAGAAAAACTTTGATCATTTTCTTCCTCCGCCTGGATTGGTATTTTTACCTGGAGCCGGGCACCTTTTCCAGGCTCAGATTCAATTTGAAATTTTCCCCCAAGGGCCTCGGCTCGTTCGCGCATATTCACAAGCCCCCAGTGTTGCATGTCCTGTTGAGAGTTGCCGGCAGACATCTCAAAACCTTGCCCGTTATCAATAATGGTCACAGAAAGAAAATGATCGTCTTTTACTGCTGTCACCGAAATGGTAGTGGCACGGGCATGTTTTACAACATTATTAAATGCCTCCTGTGTTATCCGAAACAGCGCGGTTTCGACCAGATCCGGAAAACGGTATTCATCTATGGTAGCGGTTTCAAGCTCAATTTGTATACCGGTGCGTTTATGGAATCGCTCACGGTACCAGCGTAATGACGCTGACAGACCATAGTCGTCTAATACCTGAGGTCTTAATTCTGCCATGACATCACGAATATTGACAGTGGTTTGTTCCACAAGCTCGATGGAATCCATGATTCGAGCATTGACTTTTTCCAGTTGTTGCGGTTGTAACTGTTTATGGAGAATGTTCAGGTTGATGTTCAAGGCTGTCAGGCTTTGCCCGACCCGGTCATGCAGCTCACGGGCAATTTCTTTGCGATTGGCTTCCTCGACCTCCTGGAGCTTAATTGTCAGGGCACGCAACATTGTTTCAGATTTTTTCAGATCTTGTTCGGCTTTTTTTCTTTCTGTGACATCTTCAACAATACCATCAAGATATTCATTCCGACCATTATTCTCCTCAATGCGACGAGCAGAGATTGATGCAAGAAAACTACTCCCATCACTTCTTTTTAACCGACATTCAAAGTTGGTTACCTGATTCCTGCTCTCTATTTCAGTTAACAGAGCTACCCGGTCTTCCTGGTTTTCGTAAAAGGTTCTTGTCATCAATGGGGTTATGGGATTGTTTTCTTCCATGGCCATCATTTGGAGAAGGGCTGAATTGATGCTTACAAGTTCTCCATTGAGAGTGGATCTAAAAACTCCGACGGGTATATTATCGTTTAGCGATCGGTACTGATTTTCCCTGTAGCTGAGTTTTGCTTCAGTTGCTTCTAACTCTGCCACCTTTTCTTTCAGGCCATTCACCAGTCCCTTGAGTTGAACAGTCATTTCATTGAAAGCCAGTGAGAGTACCTGCAGTTCATCAACTGAATCTTCGGGGTCGAGTTTGATGTCCAGATTGCCTTTGCCGACCTGTTTGGCAAACCGGGTGAGTTGACGGACAGGACGGCCGACAACAAGCCAGATGGCAACACCGCTTATTATCGAGATAAATAAGAAGCTGACTATAATCTTTTTTTGAGATGAACGATAAATTTCTGCTACAATCCCATTCGCAATAGCATTATCCCTGCTGGTAACAACAATTTTCTTTTGACCTTCTATTACGGCATAACCAACAACGCGCCTCTTCTGATCATCTAGAAAAGCATTCGTTTTTCCTGATAAAATCAATTCAACCGATTCCTGGGAAAAATCTTCATTTACCAGTGTACCGATTTTGGAATGATCAGGACAGAAGAGATATCGACCATCCTGATCAACAATATAGAAGCTGTTTTTTTGAGTTAAATAATGCTCATGAAAGAAAGAAATAACTTGAGGATCGGTGGAGTATGATAATGCTGTTGCGAGCAGCTGTGTTTGTTCTTTCTGATTTTCGATCGTTGATCGATCAAAGCCGGATTCAACTGAGTTGAGAACAAATATTGCGACAGTAACCAAAGGTAGAGCAGAAAGGAGGACAAACCAGATTGTTAATCTTATGGCAAGGGAATTATTTTTGACTGCAACTTTATTAGGGTCATAATGACACCATAAGGGGCAGCGATATTTCGGCGGCAAGACAGCCATAATAATTGTGGTAATAAATACTGTGATGATAAGTTCTGGCACTGCCAGTTTTACCAGGATGATGTAGAGTTGCCATAACGTCACATCGCCAAAATTCTGTGCGTATGCAATTGGATCTAGAATGAAAGAGAACACAATACCGATAGGGGTCAGTAATAGATAGTAGTGAAGAATCACCAACCCGGCCCATCCGAACAAGAACCACGGAAAATCCATTCTCTGGTACACAAGTTTTTTATAAGCGATTCCAATGAAAAGACCCGCCATCACATGGGAAACCAGAGTTGGTAAATGAGGGCCAATGAGTCCAGTAAACCAGGGAATGGACATTAGACCGATTATAACCCCACCGATGGGGCCAGTTAAGGCGGCTCCAATTGTTATCAGTAATTCACGAGGATCAGTGTTTGCTGAACCTAGAACGGGAATCGTAAGCTCCATCTCTTGGGTTATCATTGTTGCCGCCCCAAAAATGAGTGCTGTCACTATGATTTTTTTTGAGATTGGCAACGTGAACTTCATTTTTTGATACCGCCCTGCATCATCTGGAATTGTTATTGCTGAGTTTTTATCCTCTTGTTATTAGAAGCTGTTTGTATGAAAATGCAACCTTCTTACTCCGAAAAATACATATGATGGACTCGTAAAAAGTCCAAAACTACCAATTTCGTCATTCCGGACTCGGAGTCTATCGCTTACCTGATCCGGAATCCAGTGATTTCAGCACGTTCTGGATCGGAGTCTGGCGCTTACCTCCGGCGTTCGCCGGAATGACGACAATGAAGGGTTTTTACGAATTCATCACATATTAATACCTGCTGTTTTCATACTGGTATGCCTCATTGACCTCTTTTTTGCCATTTTTTAAACATTACTCACACAAGGTGTCATAATCTCCCGACAGACAATCACGCTCTCAATAGGATAGAGTAAAGATCTTTAAAATTTATCCAGGGTTGAAGCTTTACTGAATGGACGTATTTGATATCCGTCCCAATTCTACTAAGCCTTCCGGATTTTGTACGTGAGAGCACTCTTTGCAAACTGACGAGGAACATAACGGCTCCATCCCCAGGGTGATTTTGATTGCCGAGGGTCACGATGCCTTACAGGATTCACTGAAGGATCTGGTGATAACCGAACTGGCGGATACACGCGTGCTAACAGTGCGCAGTGGCCAAGAAGCCGTCAAGTTGTGTCAGACCAGCAGACCGGCAGCGGTGATCCTCGATGTTGATCTGCCTGAACTCAATGGTGTTGAGGTCATCCGGAAGATACACGAGAGTCAACCGGATACGCCCATCATACTGATCCATGAAGAGGATTCTACAGAATACCGGATCAGCGCTATTGCCGCTGGTGCCAGAGGCTATGTGACCAAGCAAAGGATTGCAGTCGAGCTTGTGCCTGTGCTCAAAATGATGCTGACACCCGGGAGCAGATAAGACCAGAGGAAAGGAAGTGGTTGAACAAACTCAAATAAGGAGAATGACCAATGAACAAGTCTGAACTTATCATCAAAATCGCAGAGTCCGCAGATATCAGTAAAAAAGCGGCAGGAGATGCCCTGCAGGCATTTATGACTACGGTTAGTAACACCTTGAAAAACGGTGATAAGGTAACCTTGATCGGTTTTGGTACATTTTCAGTTTCCAAAAGATTTGCCCGAACCGGCCGGAATCCGCAAACCGGTAAAAAGATACTCATTCCTGCCAGAAAAGTTGCTAAATTTAAGGTTGGAAAAAAGCTGGCCGAATCAGTCAACTAGCAATATGCTCTTTTTAAGAGTTGTTGAGATTTTTTGAAACGAAAAAATCTAATCTTGATGGTTTCGTAAAAACCTTTTATTTACGTCATTCCGGTGAAAGCCCGGAACGAAATCGATGAATTTCCACTTTTTACGAGTTCATCAAGGTGGCCGTTATTGTATTTGCCCCTCGTCTAAATACCCGCCGATGTTCATTTCTTAACTTGCAAGGAAAAATGAAGCATACACTACTTACACTTATACTGATCCTCGCTACTGCTGCCAATATCATGGCAGCGGAGCAAAGTGATATTCAGAAAGAGGCAGGTAAAATAGAGAGTTCAATTACAGGTCCTCTCTTTAATAATAATGTGAAATCTGCTGCCTCAATTATCACCACCATGTTGGAGGCTAATAAAGCTATTCGGGCAATAGAGCTCTTTGATACCACCAGCGAATCAATACTCTTTGAGACCTACAAAACTGACGACAACCGACTTCAATCTGGTAAGGATATTCCGACGGAACTGAAAAAGGCACTTCAAAAACTCAGCCACCCTCTCATCCATGAACAGGAGGAAATAGGGATATTGCATCTCTATTACAAGGGAGGGGAAGAAAGTTCTCTTAACCTAACCACCGAAGAACGTGCCTGGATTAAGGAAAATCCTGAGATCCGAGTGGGGAACGAAATGGACTGGCCACCCTTTGATTTTGTCGAAGGCGGTAAGCCCATGGGATACTCTATAGATCTGCTGAAGCTTGTCAGCCAGAAAGCCGGGCTTACAGCGCAATTTGTCAATGGATACACCTGGGTGGAACTGCTGGCTCTGTTTAAGGACGGGAACCTGGATGTTTTACCAGCGATATATGAAACCAAAGAGCGGAAAGAGGAGATTGCATTTACCACCGGATATTATACTCAGCCTTCTGTTATGGTTGTCAATAGCAGCAATCACGATATCAAAACGCTTCACGACCTTTTTGGCAAACGTCTCGCAGCCATCAAGGGATTTGCCATCACCGACATTATAAAAGAAAGGTATCCTGACATTGAACTTTATCTTGTGGACGCCCTTCTTGATGGCATAATGGCAGTTTCAACAGGTCAGGCAGAGGCCTTTATCGACAGTATCGGTAATATTTCATATCTGACTGAAAAAAGCTTCATTCCAAATGTCAAAATTATCACCGATGAATCCTTACGCCAACTGGCAAATCCTGCCCTTCATATCGGAGTTCCGAAGAACAATGCAATCCTTCGGAATATCCTTCAGAAAGGGCTGGATGCCGTTACCAGGGATGAGGAGAAAGAACTAAAATATCGCTGGCTGAGTGGTGTTGGTCGCTTAGAGCAGTCCGAAGCATCATCTGGACTCAACCAGGAAGAATTAGACTGGATAAAATCACACCCAAAAATCAGGCTTGGCGTAGACCCTTCCTGGCCCCCTCTCGATTTTGTTGAATCAGGAAAACATCAGGGCATTTCCGCTGATATTTTGCAACTGCTCAGCGATCAATTGGGACTGGAATTTCAACTGGTTCCAGATCTGTCCTGGCAAAATGTGCTGGATGGGACCCGCAATCGAAGCATCGATATGATCTCGTTTGCAGCAGAAACTCCAGAACGGTCTGAGTATCTGCTTTTTTCCAAACCGGTAGAATATATTCCCTGGGTAATTGTCGCCAACTCGCAAAAAGACGATATTGCCGAGAGTGTTGCTGGATTGTCAGGAAAAAAAGTCGCCGTTGTAAAGGGCTATTCAATCCTTGAAACGATTCGCAAGCGCTATCCGGAACTGGAGATTAGCGAAGTAGCTTCCCCTCTAGCCGGACTACGGGCGCTTGAGGCTGATGAGGTTGATGCATACATTGGTAATCATGCCGTTGTTTCCTATTTGAAGAAAAAAGAGCAGTTAAAGAAGATCACCATCATAAGCAAGACGGAATTCGACCCCCAGAAGCTGTCCATAGCAGTGCGTTCAGACTGGCCAATTCTACAGAGTATTATCAATAAGGGCCTGGACAACATTCCCTATGATGAAATTCTGAAGATTCGCAGCGAGTGGATACCTGTTGAAACGGCTGGACTCAAATCTGCTTCCGGGCTTTCAAAGCAGACTCTTTGGCTTGTTGCTGGAATTATTGTCCTGCTCCTTATCTTTATAATTTTGGGTGGGGGGGTAGCCCGATTCAGTAAGTCGGATAAGATCAATATCGAGTTTGGGACACGCTCCTTCAGGCGCATTACCATATTGGCCCTCGCCCTGTTTATCGTTTTGGTCATCCTTGTCAGTGCCATAATCCTGCAGAGAAACCACCAGATAATTATTAATGACGTAGAAAACTCATTGGAGTCAACCCTGCAGACAACCTGGGAACGAATGCACCTCTGGGTTGGCGAGAAAGAGAATTTCCTCAAACTGCTGGGGCGTAATCCTGAACTGGTAAATGGAGTTGCAGATCTTCTCACCAGGAATGCGGCCTCCAGGCACCCAGTTGAAAATTTTGACAACTCAATCGTGCCTGCAATATTTAAACGGATTGGCAACAATATTGGCGAGTTTAACTATCTGGTTGTTGATCACGACAATATAAATATTGCTGCCAGTGACCGTACCCACATTGGCAAAAAAAATACACTTGCCGCTCTACGTCCCGATCTTTTGCAACGGATATTTCAAGGTGAAATCATCTTTGTTCCACCTCTCCTGCTCAATCATTCTTTCTCCGAAGCCAAGAATGGTTCTGAGATTATGCCAACCATGTACTTTGCCGGTCCTCTGACAAATAGTGACGGGAAGATTATTGCGGCATTGCTGCATGAGCTCGATCCGGCCGGGGGCTTTTCAAAGGTGCTGCAATTCTCCCGGTTGGGAGAAAGCGGTGAAAGTTATGCCTTCGATGCTCAGGGAAGACTTCTTTCAGAAAGCCGGTTTGACGATGACTTACGAAAGATCGGCCTGATTAAGGGTGATGATGACGCTGTTCTCTCCATTGAAATCCGTAATCCCGGCGGTAATATGGTTGAAGGTTTTCAAACAAAAATGAACCGATCCCAACAACCTCTAACTTTAATGGCTGGCAATGCCATTGCCATGAAAGGACAGGGAGGTGGGGTCAAGGCTATTTGGAGCAACCTTGATGGGTACAATGACTACCGTGGGGTTCCGGTGGTCGGTGCCTGGCTTTGGGATGATAAGCTGGGTTTTGGTATGACATCTGAAATGGATTATGCCGAGGCATTTTCGGTCTATAATACCATGCTTTTCACGGTTTGGGGGATTATCGGCTCTGTTCTGTTGATTCTTGTTAGTTCCACTTTCTTCATTCTGGTAATTGGAGAACGAACTAATCGTACTCTCCTCAAGGCCCGTGATGAGCTTGAAGATAAGGTGCAGGAAAGAACTGCTGCCTTATGGGAATACCAGAAAGAACTCGAGGAGACCGAAGAGAGAACTCGTCTGTTACTTGAATCGGTTCGTGATGGTATTTTTGGTGTTGATCTGGATGGTAGGGTTACCTTTATCAATCCAGCCGCACTGCAGATGCTTGGCTACAAGGCCGATGAGATGATGGGCCAGGAAGTTCATTCTTTGATTCATCATTCCCATGGCGACGGCTCGGATTTTCCGGTTGAAGACTGTCCCATGCGTGCGGCCTATACCGAAGGAACAAGTCACCTTATTGATGACGAGGTGTTGTGGACCAAGGGAAAAGAGGCCATTGCTGTTGAATATTCAGCTCTGCCTATTTTGAAGGAAGAAGTCCTGGTTGGGGCGGTCATTGTCTTTCGCGATATTAGAAAACAAAAATTGGCACAGAAGATTTTACGGAGGCAATCTGCGGCTCTGGAAGCCGTTAATAATGCGGTTTTACTCACTGCACCGGATGGCAGCATTGAATGGGTGAACCCGGCCTTTACCAACCTGACCGGCTACACACTGGATGATGTTGTAGGGCAGGATCCGCGTATCCTCAACTCCGGGCAACATGATAAGGCCTTCTATGCCGAGATGTGGAAAACCATTAAGCGGGGTGAAGCATGGTTTGGCGAACTGATAAATAAGAAAAAGAACGGAGAGCTTTATTCCGAAGAGATGACAATTACCCCGGTGCTTGATGAAAAGGGGGAAATTGTTAACTTTGCTGCAGTCAAGCAGGATATCACCGCCAGAAAAAAAGCTGAAAAAACGCTGGCAGAAGCCAAAGAAGCGGCAGAGGATGCGACCAAGGCCAAGAGCGATTTCCTCGCCAATATGAGCCATGAAATCCGTACCCCGATGAATGCCATTATTGGTCTATCAGACCTGGCGATGCGCACAGAACTGACACCCAAACAGCAGGATTATCTGAACAAGGTACACTCCTCGGCCAATTCTCTGCTTGGTATCATTAACGATATTCTTGACTTCTCCAAGATTGAGGCCGGCAAGATGGACATGGAATCCGTGCCGTTCTCACTGGATGCGGTCCTTGAAAACCTCAGTACGGTGGTCAGTATTAAAACCCAGGAAAAGGGTTTGGAACTCCTGTTCTCCCGTGAGCCGGATGTGCCCGCTAATCTGATTGGAGATCCGTTACGCCTTGGCCAGGTACTGGTCAATCTCTGCAACAACTCTGTTAAATTCACCCACGAAGGGGAAATCCTGGTCTCCATTGGCCTGGTTGAGCAAGAGGAGGACCAGGCCAGACTCATATTCTCTGTTCGGGATACAGGGATCGGCATGACAGAGGAGCAGATGGGCAAACTGTTTAAATCCTTCAGTCAGGCAGACTCTTCCACCTCCAGAAAATATGGTGGTACCGGTCTTGGGCTGGCTATCTCAAAACAGTTTGTAGAGATGATGGACGGCCGCATCTGGGTTGAGAGTGAACCTGATCAGGGCACTACCTTCAAATTTGAAGTGGTGCTCGGGGTTGGTGCCCAGGAAACAACCAGCAGGAAGGAGGCATCTGCAAAGTTGAATGGAATGCGGGTACTGGCGGTGGATGATAACCCACATGCCAGGGAAATTCTTGAGGCCTATCTCGGCCAGTTTGGCATGGAGGTTAGCTGTGTCAATAGTGGTGAGAACGCCTTAACTGCAATTCAGGAGGCTGACCAACCCTTCGAGTTGATCTTTATGGACTATATGATGCCAGGCGGTATAGATGGTCTGGAAACCACAAGACAAATCAAGACGGACTCGACTCTGGAGGAAAGCCCCAAGGTTATTCTGATCACGGCCTATGGACAGGCTGAATATGCTGATGCGCCTGGAATAGAATTGGTTGATAATAAGCTGCAGAAACCAGTCAATCCTTCTTTCCTCCTCGATGTAATTATGGAGACATTCGGTCACGAAGTTGTTGGTAAGGCCAGGGGAAGTCGCCAGAGTCAGGGCTTTGATGAGGAGACACTCCGACCAATTCAGGGTGCCCATATATTACTGGTAGAAGATAATCACATTAATCAGCAGGTGGCGTCTGAACTGTTGGAACAGGCAAATTTTATCGTAGATATCGCCAATGATGGTCAGGAGGCCCTGGATAGACTGGCCGCAAACAGCTATGACTGTGTATTGATGGATGTGCAGATGCCGATTATGGATGGCTACACGGCAACCAGGGAAATCAGGAAGCAGGATATTTATAATGATATTCCTGTGCTTGCCATGACAGCCAATGCCATGGTTGAGGATAAAGAAGAGGCCCGGGCAGCAGGGATGGATGATCATATTGCCAAACCCATTAATCCCCGGGAGTTATTCACCACCCTCCTCAAATGGATTGAACCAGGAGAACGTGAATTACCAAACATTCCAGTCGATGAGGAGGCGCCAGCAGATGGTAACGAATTACCGGCCAACCTTACCGGCATTGATATAGATGCTGGGTTGCAGCGGGTTGGTGGTAACAGAAAATTATTCAGGAAACTGTTGGTGGATTTTTATACGGACCATGGCAATGATATTGCGGCAATCAGAACAGCCCTGACAACTGGTGATGGTGGAACGGCACAACGGCTGGCCCATACCATTAAAGGGGTAGGAGCCACCATCGGTGCCGATGCATTGCGTAATAAAGCCGAAGACTTGGAATTGGCCCTCAAGGTCGGAGAAAGTGAAAAGTATGACGATCTGGTTATAGAACTGAAAACTGCAATGACTCCTGTGCTGGAAGGATTGGCTGTATTGCAGGCACCAGTACAGGTGCCGAGGGAAAAAGCTGCATCTGAACCGATCGATCCGGAGCAAATTAATGTTTTCCTGAATACCATTGAATCGTTGATCGAAGAAATGGATCCGGATGTAGAAGAAAAGGTGGCTGAACTGTCTGCATTGCCTGGCAGTGGATTAGACCTGCCCCTTATGAAACAACTTGGCAGACAAGTCAGCGGGTTTGAATTTGAAGAAGCAGAGCAAACACTGGTTGAATTGAGACAAAAAATAAGTGAAAATTCGTAGTTATTAAGTGTCTTTGACATGGAGAAGCAGCAAAAAATCCTCATTGTTGATGATGAGCGGTTAAATATCAATGTGTTAGCAGATTTATTGAAGCCAAAATATAAAATTATGGCGGCAATAAATGGGATGCAGGCCCTGAAGGCCGCACATTCTGTAAATCCGCCGGATTTAATCCTGCTCGACATCATGATGCCTGATATGGATGGTTATGAGGTGTGTCGTCAACTCAAAAGTGATGATGCCACCAAGGACATTCCAATCATTTTTGTCACTGCCATGGGGCAGGTGGAAGATGAAACCAAGGGGTTAGAACTGGGAGCAATTGATTACCTCACCAAGCCGATTTCACCGGCTATTGTTGAAGTGCGCGTAAAAACTCAGTTGGCTTTAAAAAAGAACATGGAGGAACTCCATCGTACCATGGAGCAACTCCATCGTGCTTATGCTGTTATAGAGACACAAAAAAATCGCATGCAAAAGGAACTCAATGTGGGCCGGGATATTCAACTCGCAATGGTTCCCAAAGACTTTCCTGTCAGTAGTGACTACTCTATTTATGCAACCCTGGAACCTGCCCGTGAAGTTGGTGGGGATTTCTATGACGCCTTTATCGTCGATGAAGAACATATCTGTTTCTGCATTGGAGATGTCTCAGGAAAAGGAGTACCTGCGGCCCTCTTCATGGCCATGGCCAAGACCCTGATAAAATCCAGGGCATCAACAGATTCCTCAACTGCCAGCATCGTCAACCATGTCAATGATGACCTGTGCAAAGACAATGAAGGTTGTCTTTTTGTTACCCTCTATGTCTGTATCTTCAATGTTCGTACCGGTGAATTGCTGACAACGAATGCGGGACATAACCCTCCTCTCCTCAAGCATAGAGATGGCAGCATTAGCCCTCTTGCCCATGTGGATGGGCCTATGGTTGGGGCAATGGACGGTATTGTATACAGCGAGAAAAAGTATCAGTTGCAGAACGATGAGACTGTCCTGCTTTTTACAGACGGAATAACGGAGGCTGATAATGTAAATGAAGAGTTTTTCGGTGATGAGAGACTTGAAAAGTTATTTGGTGACTGGCAGGAGGGGTCGGTGGAAGAACTGGTTGAGCATGTAGCCGAAACAACCCATGCCTTTGAAGGAGAAAATCGGCAGGCTGACGATATCACTGTTCTTGCCTTTCATTACCAAAGAGAGAAAACTACAGATGCCTAAGGGGTTTGCAATTGAAATAAGCAACGATCTGGTAAACATTGGCCTGGTTAACAAAAAATTCATAGAATTTTCTCTGGCTAACAAGATGTCACCAGAAAATACGAATCTAATCTGCATGGTTTTTGACGAGATGCTCGCAAATATCATTTCTTATGCATACGTTGATGGTACGCAGCATAAAATCGGTATTAAGATATCATTGATAAATGACTCTGTCGTTATTGTTATTACAGATGATGGACTTCCCTTTGACCCTTTTACGCGGGAGGATCCCGACACTGAGCTTTCAATTGAGGAAAGAGACATTGGCGGGCTTGGTATCCATTTGGTGAAAAATGTTATGGATGAAGTGTATTACAAAAGGCACGTTGATAAAAATGTTGTCACCCTTGTAAAGGGTAACATAACTTAGACTGCAATGCCCGCCTATTGACAAGATAAAGGAGATTAATATGGACACCTTATTTACCAAAACAAATGATTGTTTAGTTGTTATCCCACAAAAAAGATTGGACACGGAAAATTCTCCGGAGGTCGCAGAAAAAATTACGGAAAAAATTCAAGACGGGGAGCAGAAAATTATCTTCGACCTTGGCCAGACTGATTATGTTTCCAGTGCTGGTCTACGTGTCTTTCTTGTCACTGCAAAATTGCTTAAACCCAAAAAAGGTAAAATGGCATTATGTAATGCCAACAACCAGATCCTTCAAGTTTTTGAAATAAGCAGCTTCCATTCAATTGTCAAATATCTTGATACCCTTGATGAGGCTGTAGAATATGTTTGTGAATGAGGTATGAATCTATCTTTCAGTAAATAGACTTTTCTAAAAGTAGAAGGTGTTGGTATGGGAAGCACAGGGTCGAATTCAAGCCTTGATGAATTTTATGGAAAATTGCAGGATACGGTTATCCAGCAATAATGCAAAGGACAACTGGGATTCATGAAGATATTGAGTCAAAACTCCAGAATAAGGACAGTGTGGGATGCTACACTATTAATCCTGATTTTGTTAAGCTGTGTCATTATTCCCTACCAGATTGTCTTCCAGTCAGAGATATTTACCTCTGCCTCCATTCTCATCTATATAATTGATTTTATATTTTTACTCGATATCATATTGAATTTTCGAACTTCATTCAATCGTGACGGCTATGAGATAACAGATAAACGATTAATTGTTTCTCACTACCTGCACTCTATGTTTGTTGTTGATGTTATAGCAACCTTCCCGTGGGAAATTTTGTTGATAGGTAATACGCATCTAACCATCGGCGGCCAATCAGTATTTATGCTATTACGAGTGTTCAGGCTCTTTCGTATTGTTCGCATGTTTGTGATTTTCCGGCGTTGGGAGCAAATGGGATGGACGAATCCCGGCTATTTGCGAATCACTAAGTTTGTTGCATTCATATCAATCATAATGCACTGGTCAGCTTGCGTGTGGTTTCTCCTTGCCGCTGTAGAAAATTTTCAATCAAACTCTTGGGTAGTTAGGGGTGGTATAGAGAATGCCGGGCCCGGAGTACAATATATCCGGTCACTTTACTGGGTTATTACGACCATGACAACGGTTGGCTATGGTGACATAACCCCCGTCCGACCAATGGAATATATCGCGGCAATGGGAATCATGCTGCTTGGTGCCTCAATGTACGCTTTTATTATTGGTAATGTGGCATCTTTGTTGAGCACTCTGGACTCAGCGAAGACGCATTATTGGAACAAGGTAGAATCTATTTCAGAATATTTGCGCTACCGACAGGTACCAAAAAGCAAGATTAAAAAACTGCGCGACTATTATGAATACATCTGGTTTCGCCATCGTGGACTAAAAGGCGACCAGATCCTGGATAATCTTTCTAGCCCACTTCGGCTTGAAATCCTCCAGGAGATGATGCGAGACTTGTTGGCAAATATATCTCTTTTTAAACACTGTTCAAATTCTCTAAGGGATGTCCTTCTGCTGGCATTGCAACAACGGACTTATGGACCAGGAAACTTTGTGGTCAAAGAAGGTGAAGTAGGCCGAGAAATTTTCTTTGTGAGCCAAGGTAAGCTCAATATCATATCGTCCGGGAATAAAATTGTTAGCCCCCTGAAAGAAGGTGACTATTTTGGACACATGACTTTGATCATGAACGAAAAACGGACTGCTTCAGTCGTTGCAACAGATTACTGCGAGGTCTTTGTGCTGACAGAGGACACGTTTTTAAAGGTCAAGAAAGATTACCCGGAATTGACGGAAGTGATCAAGAAAATGTCTATGGAAGCATCTGATATTCATCCAAAATTGCTCATGGAAGGTGTTGTCTTATAATGGTGCTGTTAGTCTCGTGTTAGAGGTACCAGAGCATTAACAACAAAAATTGGTAAAACAGGTGAGTAGTTTTGAATTTGATGAAGCTCAGGAAACACTGCATGCTCTCAGAGAGAAAATTGAGGAGATTATAGATGACAGAAACTAAACAGAAAATTCTCATAGTAGACGATGAGCGACTGAACATCAATGTCCTGAATGACCTGCTGAAGACCGACTATAAAATTATGGCGGCGTTAAATGGAAAACAAGCTTTAAAAGCTGTGGAATCTGATAATCCACCTGACCTTATACTACTTGATAT
>WFRY01000117.1 GCA_015486315.1 Desulfobulbaceae bacterium | reverse complement strand
TTCGTCGGTTTTGATGAACTGCTGTGTATACTACATCGTTGTGATAAACATGAGGACCAGGCTACAAGCCTGCTCCAGCAAAAAAGAAGCTGTCGATTCCACGTCATCCCCGAATGTAGTTATCGGGAATCTAGGCTTCTTACCAACACTTATTGAGAAGTTACAGATTTAGGGCTTAAAGTGTTTAGATTTCACGATTTACGACATGAGGCGATAAGTCGTTTTTTTGAAAAGACAGATTTGGACGTGATGGAAATTAAAACCATAACCGGACATAAAACTTTATCAATGCTTGCACGGTACAGTCACCTGCGTACGCATCGACTGGCAGACCGTCGGGCAAGAGTAAAGAGAGGGTAAAAAATATAGGGAACACGTCGATTCGGGAAAATCTTTTTCCCGGCCATGACCGTTATGATTGCCATCTGCAGTGTGGACTAAGCAAAAGCCATGGTTTCGTAATTTTCTATATCAATTTTTTGTCGTGCCAGCCAGAGATCGTAGTTATCCTGCATCAGCAACCAACTTTCAGGAGATCGACCCAATACTTTTGAAAGTTTCAGTGCCATTGCCGGTGATATATCAGTCTTTCCGTTAAGTAAGCGACTGATCAGGCCGGAACTAACCTGTAAATTCCTGGCCAGTTCGTTAGAGGCGATATTAAAGGGAATTAAGTATACTCGCTTTATAAACTCCCCGGGGTGCATGGGGTTGTATTGTTGTATTTCCATTAGTGATAATCCTCATAATTGACCACATAAGCGTGACCATCTTTAAATTGAAAAACTACTCGCCAGTTACCACTTACATTAACCGCCCATAATCCTGCCCGGTCTCCTTTGAGTGAATGCAACCTCCATCCCGGTAAATCCATATCATCAATAATGGTCGCAGTGTGGAGAGCTTGTAATCGTTCTTCGAGTCTATCCGCATGGGCGGGATTAATACCCGCCGCGCTTCCTGTTGTAAAAAAACGCTTGAGCCCTTTATGCTTAAAACTCTTTATCATGGCGCTATGATATCATGCTGTTTAATGATGTGCAACAGTAAACATTTCTTGGTTCGATACAGGGAAATTGATGTCCCCTATTTAATAAAGCAGAAATGGCTTTTCCCTTCCACACTGTCAAAATGTGGACATGTTAAATGGCCGGAAAAGGCATTCCGGGACGTAGTAAAAGCAGCCGGTTTTGATCCGAAACAGGTCACACCGCACACCTTACGCCATACGGCAATCACTCATTTTGTTCAGGCCGGGGTCGATCTGCCGACTGTACAAAGGATTTCAGGACATAAAACCTTGCAAATGGTGGCACGTTACAGCCATCAGAACGGAAAACATATTCAAGCGGCAAGGATGTTTTGGAGCAACGATACCAAGCAGCCGTAGGATGATTTTTTCGGCACAATTACACAGGAATTACACAGGATAAGAAAATGAAAAAGAAAAGCCGGTTAGGCAATGTCGCCTAACCGGCTGTATTTACTGGTGCCCGGAGAGAGAATCGAACTCTCACAGTCGCATGGACCGAGGGATTTTAAGTCCCTTGCGTCTACCAGTTCCGCCATCCGGGCTTGTTTGATAATTCAGAATACTGTACACTCATGACATTTGTTTGTCAATTATTGCAATGATAAACAGTTCCGGAAGGTTACTGATGGTGACTTTTTTTCCATATGCTCATGCCGGCAACTTCCGTCCCGATAATTCTTTCTGAGCGTGATGTGGTTTTAACCGGAAAATATGCGTAAAATAATCCTGCTCATAGCTCCTCTGTTTTTGATTTTATTTTGCGGCACCTTCGGTTACATGCTGCTTGAAAATACTTCTTTGCTGGAGGGGTTGTATCTTACAGTTATCACTATTACCACTGTTGGCTATGGTGATATTGTACCGATTCATCCGGCGGGAAGAGTGTTCACCGTTTTTCTGGTCTTTTCCGGCTTTGGTTATGTGATGTATCTTTTCAGTCGGATCACTGAGCTTATGGTGGAGGGCAGGCTGCAACAAATTGTCGGGAGGAGGAAAATGCATAAAAAAATAGCCCAGCTGAAAGACCATTATATCGTCTGCGGTTTTGGCCGTATCGGTATGGAAATCTGTTCAATTCTCAGGGAAAATAATCGTCCTTTTGTGGTCATTGAAAGGGACAAAGAAGTTGTTAAGGAGATTGAGAAGATTGGGCATATAGAACTTATGGGCGAAGCCTCTGATGACGATGTTCTGCGGGCAGCCGGGATAAAAAAGGCTCGCGGTCTGATTGCCGTGGTGTCATCGGATGCGGATAATGTTTATATCACCCTGACGGCACGGGGGCTGAACCCGGATCTTTTTATTCTGTCCCGCTCCAGCGGTTCCCGTGGTGTGGGGAGAAAGTTGAAGCGGGCAGGTGCCAGCAGAGTGATCTCGCCGTATTCCATCGGGGCCCACAGGATGGCTCAGCTCATTGTCCGTCCAACGGTTATTGATTTTATTGATCTTGCCATGCAGGCCACTGAATTCGGTTTGCGAATGGAAGAACTTATTGTCAGTGATAATGCCTCCTTTGCCGGTAAAACGTTAATGAAATCAGGGCTCAGAAAAAAATACGATATAATTGTTGTTGCCATTAAACGGGAAGGGGAGTCCATGATCTTCAATCCTAAACCTGATACCCTGATTATGGTCGGTGATATCCTGATCCTCATCGGCGACAGCAATCATATTTCAGAGCTTGAACAGGTCATCTGATTCGTCCGCGCTTCATCAACTCCACTCTTGACTTGATAACACCCCGGTGTTCATGGAGCGCTTCCTCTGATTCAGACTGTCCGCAGCCCGGGAGAAAGCGGTATTGTTACAAACCTGCCATGGTAATACAGTCCTGCATCTCCCGTACAGCCTGGTCCAGCCCGACATACACCGCCCGGCTGATTACTGCATGACCGATACTTAACTCCTCAATGACGGGCAGGGCCGCAATCCTTGTCGTTGTTCGATAATCAAGGCCGTGTCCGGCATTGACCCGCAGACCTGATTCAAAGGCAAGTTCTGCAGAACGCTCGATCAGGCGGAATTCATTGTCGCGTTGTTTTTCATTGTCGGCATCACAGTAACGGCCGGTGTGCAGTTCGACAAAGGTGGCACCGATTTCAAGAGATGCCTCGATCTGGGCAGCATCCGGGTCAATAAATATGGATACCGGAATACCGGCCCTGCTCATTTTGGCGATGGTTTTTTTGAGCTTTTTTTCATTGGCTATGACATCCAGGCCGCCTTCCGTGGTCAGTTCTTTGCGTTTTTCCGGCACCAGGGTGATCATGTCCGGTTTGAGATCAAGGGCAATGTCGATAATTTCCTTTGCTGCCGCCATCTCAAGGTTCAGTTTTGTTTTAACGGTTTGGCGCAGGAGCTGTACATCACGATCCTGGATGTGGCGACGGTCCTCCCGCAGGTGAACAACAATGCCTTTAGCTCCGGCGAGTTCACAGATACCCGCTGCAATCACCGGATCTGGTTCCGTAATTCCCCGGGCCTGTCTGATGGTGGCTACGTGATCGACATTTATTGCAAGCTGCGGCATGGTTGGCCTCCTCTGCTGGATAAGCTGTTTAAAAAGTAGTTGTTCCTTTTCCCACATGATCAGGGCTTCACGGGTAGAGTTCTCATGATCATAGCCTGTCAGGTGGAGGATTCCGTGGATAATGAGTTCGGTTATCCGCTGATGAAGTGAAATTCCTTTCTGCCCGGCCTCACGCCCGGCTGTTTCAACAGATATGAGGATATCGCCCAGTTCATTACCGGACAGTTCGGCCGGAAGTGCTTCTGCCTGGAAGGACAGAACATTTGTGGGGCCATGCTTGCCGCGATAGGTGAAGTTATATTCAGCCATGGCCCGGTCATCAATAAAGACAATACTGACCCCGCTCGTCTGCAGGTTGAGCAGTTTAAGTAAGACGGTGCTTTGCTGCTTCAGTAACCCCGCATTGAGATGAAACTGGAGTCTGTCTACATTAAAGACAAGGTTTATTCCCACTTAGGCACGCCTGTTGGCTGAATTGGCAGAATCTGGATTTTTTTGATCATAGGCCCGGATAATCTCCTGGACAAGCGGGTGGCGGACAACATCGCTTCCGGCAAAATGACAGAATTGAATGCCGTTGATGTTTTTCAGGATTCGCTTTGCCTCCACCAGCCCGGAGGTATTGTTGCCGGGCAGGTCGATCTGGGTGATGTCGCCGGTAACGACCGCCCGGGAATCAAAGCCGATTCTGGTCAGAAACATTTTCATCTGTTCACGGGTGGTATTCTGTGCCTCATCAAGTATAACAAAACCATTTGTCAGGGTCCGCCCGCGCATGAAGGCCAGCGGCGCAACCTCTATAATGCCGCGTTCAACAAGATCCTGTGTTTTTTCCATGCCTAACATATCGTGTAAGGCATCGGTTAAAGGCCGCAGGTAGGGATCAACCTTCTGGGCCATATCGCCTGGTAGAAAGCCCAGCTTTTCACCGGCCTCAACCGCAGGCCTGGTCAGGATGATGGACTGTACCTGTTCTGCAGCCAATGCTGAAACCGCCATGGCTACGGCAAGATAAGTCTTGCCGGTCCCTGCCGGACCAATCCCGAACACGATATCGTTTGTCCGAATGGCCTCAATATAACGT
>WFRY01000116.1 GCA_015486315.1 Desulfobulbaceae bacterium | reverse complement strand
TCTTTCAGCACCACGGCTTCCGGGGCATTTTTGAGGAATTTATCATTACGCAGTTTACCCACCACCCGCATTAACTCCTTGTCTATTTTTTTATGCTCCCGATCCAGTTTTGCAAGCTCCCCCTCCACATCAATCAAACCCTTGAGCGGCACAAAGACCTCAATATCCTCCACCAGCACATGGCCTGCATCATCGGGCACAGTGCCGGAATCCATGATTTCAAGGGTCTCTGTCCGGGTCATTCCATTTATGGCATCGGCAAAGCTGCGGATCAGCTCCTGTTTGTCCCTGTCCGGGCAGATGATTGACGCATTAATCTTTGCGGTGGGATGCACATCCGCCTCGCTGCGGATAGTCCGGATGGCGGAGATCACGCCCATGAGCAATACCATGGACTGGTCGGCCCCGGCATCGTCCCAGGCCGGATTCTCTTCCGGAAATGATTCCAGCATAATGGTACCCCGTTCTCCGGGCAACTGGCTCCAGATCTCCTCGGTGACAAAGGGGGTGATGGGGTGCATCATCTTGAGAATATTCTCCAGCACGCAGAGCAGTACACCTCTGGCATTCTGCCGGGCCTGTTCATCATCGCCGTACAGGTCACTCTTTATCCACTCAAGATACCAGTCACAGAATTCATGCCAGGTAAACTGATAGATGGACGAGGCTATATCGTTAAAGTTATAGCCGTCCATGGCCGCCCGAACCTGACGGATGGTCTCGTTGGTCCGGCTTAGAATCCAGCGATGGGGTAACGGCAGCCCGGCAGGATCGGCAGCAACCGCTGTTATTGCAGGGTCTGCATCCTTAATATGCATCTGGGCAAAACGGGCTGCGTTCCACAGCTTGTTGATAAATTTTCTATACCCCTCGACCCGTTCCTCGTCCATACGGATCTCACGACCCTGGGCGGCAAAGGCAGTAAGGGTAAAGCGGAAGGCATCCGTGCCGAACTGTTTAATCATGACCAGCGGATCAATGACATTGCCGGTTGATTTGGACATCTTTTTGCCGTGCTTATCCCGGACCAGGGCATGCAGGTATACGTCGTGAAAGGGCACCTCGTCCATGAAGTGAATGCCCATCATCATCATCCTGGCCACCCAGAAGAACAGAATATCAAAACTGGTGATAAGCACCGAAGTGGGATAAAAAGTCTGCAGTTCTCTGGTATTCTCAGGCCAGCCCAGCGTAGAAAAAGGCCACAGTGCCGAGGAAAACCAGGTGTCCAGCACATCGGTTTCCTGACTGATATTGCTGCTGCCGCATTGAGTGCAGACATCGGGATCCGTGGTGGAGACAATCAGCTCACCGCAATCAGCGCAGGTCCAGGCCGGAATACGGTGACCCCACCAGATCTGGCGGGAGATACACCAGTCTCGGATATTATCCATCCAGGAATAAAAGGTATTATACCAGGTATTGGGGTAAATTTTGATCCGTTCCTCACGAACTGCGGCAACCGCTTTATCGGCCAGAGGACGGACCGAGACAAACCACTGTTTGGAGGTGGTAGGTTCGACCACGGTGGAGCAACGATAACATTTGCCCACTGCGTGCTGATAGTCTTCAATTTTCTCAAGAAATCCCTGTTCTTCAAGATCCTTGACAATCTGTTCACGGCAGGCAAACCGGTCAAGCCCGGCGTATTTCCCTGCATTCTCATTCATTACCCCGTGGTCGTCCATGACCTTGATCCGTTCCAGATCATGGCGCAGACCGATCTCATAGTCATCCCGGTCATGGGCAGGTGTTACCTTGAGAGCACCGGTTCCAAACTCGCGCTGCACATGATGATCCAGCACCACCGGGATGGTGCGGTCGGTCAGCGGCAGTTTAATGCCGATATCCTGCAGCCCCTGGTAACGCTCGTCCTCAGGATGAACAGCTACTGCCGTATCACCTAACATGGTCTCGGGACGGGTGGTGGCAACAATCACCTCACCGGAACCGTCGGCATAGGGATAGCGCAGATGATAGAGCTTGCCGTCTGTTGGATCGTGCTCCACCTCATCATCGGCCAGGGCGGTATGGCAGCGTGGACACCAGTTGACAATATAGTCGCCCTTATAGATCAACCCCTCATTAAACAGCCGAACAAAGACCTCGCGTACCGCCGTGGACAGCCCCTCGTCCATGGTGAACCGTTCCCGGTCCCAGTCACAGGAGGCC
The DNA here is from genome assembly GCA_015486315.1 of Desulfobulbaceae bacterium. Lineage (GTDB taxonomy): Bacteria > Desulfobacterota > Desulfobulbia > Desulfobulbales > Desulfobulbaceae > Desulfobulbus_C. The sequence goes on along the minus strand of WFRY01000116.1, from coordinate 2,880 downwards.
CCCATCCGCTTGAGCTGGTTAATAATGGTGCCGCCTTTCTCTTCACGCCACTCCCAGACCCGTTCAATAAATTCTTCCCGGCCCAGGTCATGGCGGGTTTTCCCCTCAGTGGCCAACTGACGTTCCACTACATTCTGGGTGGCAATACCGGCATGATCCGTGCCGGGTACCCAGAGGGTATTATCACCCTTCATCCGGTGATAACGGATTAGTAGATCCTGGAGCGTATTGTTGAGCGCATGCCCGATATGGAGCACTCCGGTCACATTGGGCGGCGGTATGACAATGGAGAAAGATTCTTTGCCGTCTTCCATGGTAGCGGCAAAGGTTTTATGTTCCATCCAGTACTCGTACCAGCGCCGCTCAACTTCATCAAATTCGTACGCCTTGGGCAAATCGTATTTTTCTGACATATTTTTATACTGTTAGATACCGTTTCAGGCTGCAGACCGTTGGCAGCAGCTCATGATTATACGACAATAATTATATGATGTTCTTATAAAAGTCTTCCAATCAGTCATCCCTGCAAAGGAAGGGATCCATTATATGAAATAACCGGATCGAAGTCTACGCTATCTCCCGCCTTCGCGGGAATGACAAAAACAAGAAAAAAATAGTTTTACAAGTTCATCATGACATGGAAAATCAATTCAGGGGGGAAGGTAAATCAATCAGGCAGTTTTGACAAGGTTTGTCAGTAACTATTCAGGAGCACCTCACGGAGTCTACGCTTACCTCTTTGCCCATTTAAGCCTGCTCGAGTAGCATAAGTACGCTTCACAGTCTTAAATGAACAAATCTAAGGCCCTCCTGAACAGTTACAGGACGGTGGTTTTGCAAGCTTTCTGCACCCACCTGAATAGTTACGTTTGTCAAAACAAAGACAACCCCGGGCAGTCTAAAATACCGACCACGGTTTAGGCAGGAAAATCTGATTATACAGGCCCAGGGCATAACGATCGGTCATACCGGCAATAAAATCACAGACATGACGGTGAAGTTTTTTTTCTTCACTGGCACCGACGGCTGGCGTACGTTCGGCAAATGGCTCTTGGCCACCGTTGGGAAATTCGTGTTCCAGAAAAAACATGTACAGATCACGAATTATTTTCTGAGCCTTTTCAAACTCATTGTGCACAAGATGGTTCCTGTACACATTCTCATATAAAAAAGTCCGCATATCGCTGATAGTCTGCTGCATCATACCACTTAAATGCAGTCGGCCATCATCCTGACACAGCGTTTCCATAACAAGATCACGCACCATGGAGTCAATACGGCGGGAAGGGTTATCACCCACCACCTCACGCAGATGCATGGGCAAATCCGTCTCCCGAATCATGTCAGCCCGCAGTGCATCATCCATATCATGATTAAGATAGGCAATAATATCGGCCACCCGTACTGCCTGTCCTTCAAGGGTGGCCGGCAGCTCTCTGGAATCATCAGGCAGGATATCACGATACCCCTTGGAATGTTTAATAATACCGTTACGTACCTCCCAGGTCAGGTTGAGGCCCGCTCCATGGTTGGCCAAAAAATCGACCACCCGGAGACTCTGGTTATAATGTTTGAAGCCGCCCGGATGGAGGGTGTTAAGACTAAATTCTCCGGCATGACCAAAGGGTGTATGCCCCAGGTCATGACCAAGGGCAATGGCCTCGGTCAGGTATTCATTCAGGCGCAGACAGACAGCAATGGTGCGGGCAATCTGGGATACCTCGAGGACATGGGTCAGGCGAGTACGATAATGGTCTCCGGCAGGCGCAAGAAAAACCTGGGTCTTGTGCTTGAGACGGCGAAAGGTCTTGGAGTGAAGAATACGATCTCGATCACGCTGATAGACAGTGCGCAGATCGCAGTTGTCGACCTCACTGCGAAGCCGTCCCAGGGATTTACTGCTGAGGGCGGCATAGTGGGAAAGGGTCAATTTTTCCTGCTCTTCAAGCTGGCTGCGAATACTCACATCAATCCTCAAAGAAGAAACATTTGATTAACTGACTGATCTTTTAGCAATACAGCGGAAGAACAACAAGGTTTTTCTACTGTTGTAAGAAGTTGCGAACAAGTAATAAGGCAAGATGAATCACTTTCACTTGTTCCTGGTTCCGGGATAGCCCCTGCTGGTACTGCATAAGACAGCCGGAACAGGTTGTCGTGATATAGTCGGGATGAAGGGCCAGAACAGGCCCGCTGATCTTTTGAAAAATTTTAGCTGATGTTTCCGGATAACCAAGATGAAAAAGCCCGCCCTGACCGCAGCACGAAGGTCCATTTTCGTTTTCCACCAGCTTAAATCCCATTGCAGCAAGCAGACTGCGGGGCGCGGTCCGGCCATTTTCAACAAAACGGAGATGGCAGGGATCGTGATAAAAAACCTCACTCCGGTCCCCTGCCGGTAATTGTATCTTTGAAAGTTCCTGCCCGAAAAAAGAAGAAAATTCCTGGACCCGATCGGCAAACTGCTGTGCACGTTCATGCCATGGATCGTCTTGGGGAAACAGATCCGGATAGGTTAAGAGGTGGGAAGAACAGGAGGCACATGAAGTAATGACAGGTCCTTCCATATCTGCAAAGGCCTGAATATTTTTTTTGGCAAGACTGCGGGCCTGCCCCCGTTTGCCGGCGCTCCAGGCAGCCAGCCCACAGCAGCATTGGCCAGTCGGCAGAGCAGTATCGTAAGCACAGCGCGACAACAGTTCTTTGGTAGCTTCGGCAACAGATGGCTGTAGATGCCGGGCAAGGCAGCCGGTAAAATAACTGATTGCTGAAGAAGCCCCTTTCGCGTTTCGGTTCCGGTGTTCTGATTGAAGACTTCGGGTTTCCGGTGTCTGCTGCCTCTCTTCAAGCAGGCCGAGGCGCAGACGCAGACCGGAGCTT
>WFRY01000115.1 GCA_015486315.1 Desulfobulbaceae bacterium | reverse complement strand
CATCAATGGTCAAGCCGAAATCATCCTCCAGCCATTCCACAAGTTCGAGCACACCGGTGGAATCAATAATTCCCTGGTCCAGAAATGATGCGTCATTATCCAGCCCATCCTCATCGGCATCAAACAAAAAATTATCAAATATAAACTGTCGAACCTTTGTGATTGTATCAGCCATTAGTACTTCCTCATAAAATCTTAACTATTCATTATTTCGTAAAAAGGAACAAGGGTAACCTCTCAATAAATAGTGGTAAAATGCCTGGATCCCCGATAACTACATTCGGGGATGACGATCGTAATTGCAAGCAACTCCGTCATCCCGGCATGTTGATAGCCGGAGATAGCGTAGACTTCGATCCATAAAGTAAGACACCGCACTTGTCACCACTTATTGAGAAGTTACGAACAAGGTGGTTAACGTATCCAAATCCGTCAACTATTTACCACCTTAACATTTTCTAACTGTTCCGGAGTGTCAACCTTAAAGTTATCAACAAATCCATCATACACAATCTGGGTGGAGAGAATACCGATAAAGGCCATATTTTCCCGGAATCCCTGCCGGGATTTTCTTTGACATTTTTTCAATAACTTTTTGACTGCTGCAGGCTTAAACAAACCACTCTCTTTGAGTTTCCGCTCAGACATGTATTGATCAATATAGTCGGGTGTACTGTCGCCAAAGAAACTCAGGATATCCGGCGCCATGTATGGCTGTTTTTTTCGCTGCACTATTGCGGGCGGCAGCAGATCATTCATTGCCTTTTTTAAAATGTTTTTCTCATTAAGTGCCTTCATCCGCAAATGCGGTGGAATGGTGCAGGCAAACTCCACCACCCGGTGGTCAAGAAAGGGGTAACGTCCTTCAACGGAATGGGCCATAGCCATCCGGTCACCCTGGGAACAGAGCAGATAGTTGCCCATCAGGAGACGGCTTTCCAGAAACTGCGCTCTGCTGAAATAATCCATGCCAATCAGTTTATCCTGCCACTGGTCGGTCAATCTGTCCATGGGCGTTGACCCGGAGGCAAGATTATCCCGCAAAAAAACATGACCACCCGAGGTCGTTTTCCAGCGCGGTCTATGGCTGTAAAAGATATCGTCGGTATCTGCCCCGGTATCGAAAAACCGGCGGGCGTACTCGGCTGACTTTGCCGGTGACAGGGCAAGGTATGGATACAACCGCTTGAGCAGAAAAGGCCGACAGCTGGAATCCGGCTGAGAGGCTATAAAGGCCCGGACCTTAGCCTCCTTGAAAATATCATAACCGCCAAGAATTTCATCAGCCCCTTCACCGGTGAGTACGACTTTATAATCATTCTCCCGCACCAGAGAGGAGAGCAGATACAGCGGTGTGGGTGCGGTACGCAGGATGGGTGTTTCCGTATGATAGATGACATCGGGAAAGGCCCGGGCTATGGACTCATAGGTACAGCGAACGGCATGATGATCCGTCTGCAGGAAATCGACCATTTCCTGCTGTTCTGCCTGTTCATCATACACCTTATCGCTGAAGGTAACGGAAAATGTTTTCAGTTCATTGTCGGTAAAATGCTTGATCAGGGAAGTAATAGTGGAAGAATCAAGCCCGCCGCTCAGATAGGCACCCACCGGCACATCGGCCCGCAGGCGCAGCCGGGTTGCATCGATCAGCAGTTCCCGCAGCTGCCGGGCAAGTTCCTGCTCTGTCGCGGATGACAGCTCACTTGTGGCAAAAGGAATCTGCCAGTATTGCCGTTTTTCTATCCTTCCCTCACGGTCAATTGTCAGCCGGCAGCCGGGATCCAGCTGCTGCACATTGGTAAAAACCGTGTCCTGACCGGCCGGGCTCCAGAACGTAAAAATCTCCTGAATAACGTCTCGATTTATTTCCCGTGGAATTGCTGTATCGGCAGAAAAAACAGCCTTGATTTCAGAGCCGAACAGCAAACGTCCATCATGGACAGTATAAAACAGAGGACGGATTCCCATCCGGTCCCGGGCCAGGAACAGAGACTGCTGCTGCTCATCATAGATGGCAAGGGCAAACTGACCATTCAGCTCATCAAGGCATCCTTCTCCCTTTTCCTCATACAGGTGAATAATAACTTCGGTATCGGAATGGGTACTGAACTGATGGCCGCGGTTGATGAGCTGCTGCCTGAGTTCCGGATAGTTAAAGATCTCCCCGTTAAAAATAATCCACAGGGACTTATCTTCATTGTGAATAGGCTGCCAGCCGCCTTCAAGGTCAATAATGGAAAGCCGGGCATGGGCAAGCCCGGCTCGTTTATCCTGAAAAAAACCAAAGCCGTCCGGGCCCCGATGATGCAGGGGCCAGATCATTCTCTCCAGCAGCCTGAGACTGGTTTCAGGTGGGTGCGCTATATTAAAATAACCGGCTATTCCACACATGGGTATGATTTATGTATTCTCGTTTAATTAAATGTTTTTTTTGTGACGGCTCAATAAATGTTAGTAAAAACGCTTGGATCCCCGATAACTACATTCGGGGATGACAGTAGTGGCCGGCACTCTGATTGGTTATAATATAACGGAGTTGCAAGCCGCGTCATCCCCCGGAGTTGTAAACCTCGTCATCCCCCGGAGTTGCAAGCCTCGTCATCCCCCGGAGTTGCAAGCCTCGTCATCCCCCGGAGTTGCAAGCCT
>WFRY01000114.1 GCA_015486315.1 Desulfobulbaceae bacterium | reverse complement strand
CAGTTGATGGAAAAACTGCTGCATGATTTGCACCTGTTCCGGGAAGCGGATAATTTCGGTTCCCTGCTCCGGCCGCAGTTGTCTGCTGCGGAAATCGCGGAAATACAAGAGCAGTTAACTGAACACTGGCAACTGAATACTGAAAACTTGCTCTTTGATGCCCCGATACGACAAAAAATTCTCAAGGCCCTGGACCAGGCAGAGTACCTGACCACTCGCTATCATGTGGTGATTGCCAATCCGCCATATATGGGCAGCAAGGGGATGAATGACAGGCTGAAAACCTTTGCCCGGAAAAATTATAAAAATTCCAAGTCTGATCTCTTTGCCATGTTCATGGAGCGTAACCTGGATCTTGCCCAAAAACAGGGCATGGTTGCCATGATTACCATGCAGAGCTGGATGTTTTTGTCGTCATTTGAAAAATTAAGGATTCGTTTGCTTGATGAAACCACCATCCTGTCAATGGCCCATCTGGGCGCACGAGCGTTTGACAGTATAGGCGGCGAGGTGGTTTCCACCACGGCTTTTGTGTTGGGAAATGAATGCATGCCCAGGTACAAGGGGGCATTTGTACGCCTGGTCGATGGAATGTCCGAAGCGGATAAAGATGAAATGCTCAGGAAGGCAATAGCATGACCACCACCATCGAACAACTGTTGCAATCCCCGGAAGGCAAAACCCTGGAGTTCAAACGGGACATCTCTTCTCCGCAGCCCTTGCTGAAAACTTTGGTGGCTTTTGCCAATACAGCCGGGGGACGGTTGATAATCGGGGTGACGGACGGACGACAGGTTATCGGTGTGGAAGATCCATTGGCCGAGGAGGAACGGCTCTGCAACATGATTGCTGATGCCATTGCCCCGCGCCTGGTGCCCAATATCGAACTGTTCACCGTCCAGGATAAAACCCTGCTGCTGGTTGAGGTTTTTCTCAGCGGCCTGCGCCCTCATTACCTGAAGGCGGCAGGGCCGGAAAACGGCGTCTTTGTCCGCCTCGGCTCCAGCAACCGCCAGGCAGACTCCCAGCTTATTGCCGAACTGCAGCGTTCCGTTGAGGGAATATCCTATGATGAAATGGCAATACCCGACCTTTCCGTGGACGACCTCGACCTGAACGCAGCCGCTGAATTCTTTGCCGGAAAGCGTGACTTAAACGAACAGGAACTGGTAACCTTAAAACTGCTGGTTCGCTACCAGAACCGCCTGGTACCGTCCAAAGGGGCAGTTCTGCTCTTTGGCAAAAACCGCTTGTTTCATTTTCCCGATGCCTGGGTCCAGTGCGGCCGTTTCCTGGGCACGGAAAAGCTGGATATTTTCGATCATATCGACATTGACGTGTCATTACCCAAGGCAGTGGACGAGGTGATGCTGTTTCTGAAGAAACATGCCTATCGGGGGGCGGATTTGTCTGGAATCCGCCGCCGGGATGTCTGGTCCATTCCCCTGCCCATCCTGCGTGAAGTCATCATCAACGCCCTGGTCCATGCAGACTACTCCCAGCGAGGCGCACCGGTCCGTGTTGTCTTTCTTGATGACCGCATCGAGGTTGAAAACCCCGGTATTCTTCTGCCCGGTCTTACCGTGGAGGATATGAAACAGGGTGTCTCGAAAATTCGCAATACCGTTATTGCCAGGGTCTTCAGGGAACTCGACCTCATCGAACAATGGGGCACCGGAGTCCGCCGCATTTTCCATCAGGCCAGGGAGCAGGGATTGCCCGAGCCACAGATTGTCGAAGTCGGCATGAGGGTCAAGGTGATTATTCCACTCAAGGAAGCGATTGTTATCGAGCAGGCGGTCCAGTCAGGGGTAGAGTCAGGGGCAGAGTCAGGGGTAGAGTCGGAAATGGCGGCCAGAGTGTTGCTGCTACTGAAAGACCAGCCTCTTTCCAAGTCTGAAATTGCCAGGGCACTGGGCAAGAAAAAACCGACCCGTTACCTCAATGACCTGATGAAAAAACTGCTGATCACGGGCCATGTGGAATACACTATTCCGGAAAAACCAAACAGCCGGTTGCAGAAATATCGGTTGGTGGGGGAATAATTTTCAGTTTTCAGTTATCAGTGGGCAGTTTTCAAAACCGTCTGCATCGTCAATGAGACCTGAGGAAAAGAGAGATGAATGAATCTGCAGAAAAACAGGTTAAAGACGCCGGGATGGAAAAGTATTTTTTCCGCGCCTCTGCCGAGGATTTTAAGAAGATTCCAGGGAGTCCGATTGCGTATTGGGTGAGTGATACTTTTTTGAATTGTTTTGTCGATAACCAAGCTGTCGATAGTGTGATAACCCTAAAAGCTGGTTTGTCAACAGGTGACAATACAATATTTCAGCGTTACTGGTATGAAGTTACAATT
>WFRY01000113.1 GCA_015486315.1 Desulfobulbaceae bacterium | reverse complement strand
CCTACCGTGCCGGACATACAAATCGGATAAAATTATTTGCAGGGAGAAAAAGAGAATGGCCCAACCAGTCCGAATTGTTACCACCGGCCAAGAGTTGACCCACCTAGCGGTGAAAAAGTGACCCACCTGACCGGTTATTAATAATTCTAAAGCACCGGTTTATAGACCCACCCATTTTACATTTTTCTTTTCATTTCACCTTGTCGTTGTTTTCCTGAATTATCTAGGAGAACGCTATGACAATCAACAGTTACATCAAAAAACGTCCCTGTCGTATATGTAGAAAATGGTTTGCACCAAATCCACGTGTTGGCAATCGTCAAAAGACTTGTGGATCCAAAGAATGCCAGAAGAAATGGCATGCAAAAAAATGTTCCCAATGGAACCGAAAGAACCGTGCCTGTTTTCAGGCCAACAATCTGAGCAAAAAACTTCAGGCCGTTCAAAATCAGAAAACAACCATTGGAGAGCCACCTCCTCAATTACCCAAATCAGGTATTTGTTCCAAACTACCCCAAGAAGTAATTCAAGAGGTGATAGGAATTCAACCGTTTGTAATTGTTAATTATCTGTCACAAGTACTCTTGAGATCCGTTCAAGAGGCGATACGCATGCAACGTGCGGATATTTTAGAAGAAGTGAGACGACTACCCCGGGGAGGCTATTCAAGAGGTGATAGCCAAAAGAGAGCACCCTGAGTTATCATTGTTCATCCATAAGGTGGGAGGTCAAAGATGATAGCAACAGCACAAAAAACGACAGATATTTCCATTGATCAGTTTAGTGAACAGTATGGCAACCTGCGGATAGTTAATCCCAAGGCAGACAAGGCCATGGTGTACTCGTTGGAAAAATATGGGCAGTTAACTCCGGTAGTGGTCAGCCGGAACGGTGCGAATGATTATGAGCTGCTCGATGGCTTCAAGCGGCTGCGTGGTGGCAGGGCTTTGTCATTTACTCACCTCAGATCCTTAATCCTGGAATTAAACGAACGTGCCGGCAAGGCGGTCATCATGCAGTTGAACTGGGTTGGTAAAACCATCAGCAGCATGGAAGAAGCACTGGTGGTACATTCTCTGTGTTACGAGGACAAGTTATCCCAGGTGGAGATAGCCACACTTCTTGGCCGTCATAAAAGCTGGGTCAACAGGCGGGTTGCCCTCATAGAACGATTATGCGATGAGGCACAAAACAGTATCAAGCTGGGGTTAATACCGGTGAGCATGGGGAGGGATCTGGCCCGGTTGCCACATGGCAACCAGGAATCACTGCTTGAGACAATCCATAAACATCATTTAACCTGCCGAGAAACCAGAAAGATCGCTGCGACCTTACTGATGAGACCCCAGCATGAGCATGCGTCTATTCTGACTAACCCCTGGGAACTTCTTCGTCCCAAAGATCAGAAAGGCATCGTTCAGGACAAGAAATTTGATCCCCTTGTCAACGAACTGCAACGTAAACTGGTGACCATGGAACATCATTGTCTTGGCGTTGCGTGTGCTATTGGCTCCACGGTACTGGCCCAGTTTACGGAAAAGGAAGAGCTGCTGCTCATCACTTGTTGCAAACAGGCCATAACCAGTCTGAATCAGGTACGCGATGAGTTGGAATCCGCCATTAACCCGGAAAATCCATGACTCTCATTATCCGTAGCCGGGAAGAGTTGGAACATCACCTGGTGGCTCTGCATGGTGAGGGTTGGAGCATTCGTGGACTAGCCAGGCATCTTTCTATCAGCCGCAACACCGTACGCAAGATTTTGCGTAAGTATGCAGATCAGCGAGAGCATGGTCATGATATTGTCCGGGCTAAGCAGAAAAGAACCACTGTCCGAGCAAGCAAGCTTGATCCTTTTGAAGCTCAAATCAAGGAGATCTTTGAGGAATACCCCGGGCTCACCGGACAACGGATTTTTGAAAAGCTGCAGGACAACGGTTATGATGGTGGTATCAGTATCCTCCGGGAACGGTTGCGCATCCTTCGTCCTTCACCCAAAAAAACTCCGGTTGTTCGCTTTGAGACTGAACCCGGCCTCCAGGGCCAGATGGACTGGTCCCCCTACACCATTCATTTCACCCATACAGGAAAAACCCTGGTCAACTGCTTTTCCTATATCCTGGGTTTTTCCCGGCGGCAGTATATTGATTTTACACCCCGTCGGGATTTTTACACTCTGATCAGGAGGCACCAGGATGCCTTCAATCACTTTAACGGAGTTCCTCATCATTGCCTATATGACAGTGAAAAGACAGTTGTTCTTCGCTGGGAAGCGGGACAACCTGTCTTCAATCCATCTTACTCCTCTTTTATCACCCATTACCACTGTCGACCCATAGCCTGTCAGCGAGGGCGGCCGCAAACTAAAGGAAAAATAGAGAGGCCATTTCAATATGTTGAAAACAATCTGTTGGCAGGCCGAAAGTTTCGGGATCTTGATGATTTGAAAGCCTGCGCCAGATGGTGGCTGCAGGAAAAATCAGATCTACACATTCATGATACCACCGGCAGGCCACCCCTGGAATTGTTCCTGGAACAAGAACAGGATGCCCTGCACCCCCTCCCTCGTCATCCGTATGATTGTGCCGAGGTATACTTACGAGTATGTGACCTTGAGGGCTATATCGAGTTTGAGACCAATCGTTATCCTGTTCCCTATGAATATGTAGCCGATATCCTGACCTTGAAGGCGACCGAGCAAGAAGTCATAATCTATTCGGCAGAGCTGGCCTTGCTGGTGCGCCACCAACGACTACCAGCCGGATCCGTGACAAAGCTTGACGGCAGTGGGATTCATGGTAGCCGTAAAATACGGTATAGTTTGGAACCAGTACAGGATCAGTTTCTTGCCTTGGGAGATCATAGTCGTGATTTTCTGGAAGGGTTGAAGCAACAATATCCAAAGAATTGCGGTTTCCATGCTCGGTATATTCTACGACAAAAAGAGAAATATCACCCTGACGATATTGATAAGGCCATGGCTCATGCCTGTCGTTATCACGCCTATGACTGCAAGGCTATCGAGCGGATTCTGTTGGCAAAGTCATCCCCTCGCACTCTGGAGGCAATGAGGAATGAAAAGGCGGCAGAGGAGTTACGTAATGCATTGCCGGAGATCAGGCAACGATCTTTGGACGAATACGATTTATTACTGGAAGGAATAAAAAAAGATGATAGAACGAATCAGGAAGAGTCTGAACATCCTGAAGCTGAAAACAATAGCAGAAGTGCTTGACGATGAACTTGCCAGGGCCGCGCAAGAGTCAACACCGGTTACAGAACTGCTGGAGAGACTGTTTACTCAGGAAGCTGATGCGTTAATTCAAAGAAGAATCGAACGGCGCATAAAACAGTCAAAATTACCGGAAAGAAAACTGCTTGCCGACTTTGATTTTTCGTTTCAGAAGGCCCTGGACAAGGCACGAATTATGGAAATTGCAGGCCTTGATTTTGTGGAACGTAAACAGGGACTCATTCTTGCCGGCAACTCTGGAACCGGCAAAAGCCATATTGCCAAGGCAATTTTGCTCATCGGCTGCATGAAAACATATAGTTGTCGTTATACAACTGCAGCGGATATGCTCAGAGAGCTCTCGGCAAGTCTTGCCGATGACACGCTGGAAAAAAAGCTCAAGAGATACCTCTCCCCTGATATTCTGTTGATCGATGAAGTAGGCTTTGATCGTCTTGAACAGCAGGATGCATATAACGCCAACCTGTTCCACAAGGTCATTGATGGCAGATACTGTAAAAAAACAACGATACTGACTACGAATATTGATTTCAAACAACTTGGTGACTACCTCGGAGACCCTGTCATCACCACTGCTATCGTTGATCGAATGGTGCATCATTCCATTATTATCAATATCGAAGGGCCTTCCTGGCGTTTGCATGAATCGCAGGAGTTAAATGCGTAGATGTCGCCACCCCCTGTCAAATCGTTGAGAACTTAGAATAACGTGTAACGGAAATCAATTGCGAAGTCTATTTTAACATCCCTTCCCCTCCCCTAAAAAAAGAATGCTGTTTGCCTCCCATGCCGGGCTTCAGGTTGGAGGCCGCGGCCTCCAACCTGAAGCCCGGCACCTATCTCCCGTATACCTTTTTTCTGCTTACCAAGCCATTGAAGTGGATCGCTACATCGGTGATTACCGCTCATGAAACCAAATACAAACAACTTAGAGGTGGGTCTCTCGGAATATGCAAAATGGGTCAGTTTCTCGTCGGTGGTAACATTCGTAGCTGCTTATCCGTCTCGCCCGATTGATCACGGCGAGGTGTAAGGCCGAGAAAACACCCGACCTGACGACTCTTATCGAATCGTGTCGGATCCTCCAGGGTCAAGATAAAAGCAAGAGCTGTTAAAGGGCCAACTCCCTTGATCCCACGCAACAACTCGGTCTCCGGATACTGTTCAGTACAGATGTGCTCTATCTGTTTGTCAAACTCCTTTATCTGTGTTGAAATCTGCCCGATAATTTGCACTACCGGTTCAAGGGTACCGCGTATTTCATCAGGTAAATCATCAACAACCTGCCGATGAAAACTCTCCGTGCTACAGCTCGGCAACCGGCACCCCAATGATTTGACGCTGCTGCGAACATGATTGATCAGGTTGGAACGATTTTTCACCAGGATATCTCTGGCCTGGAGGAGCTCCAGATCAATCTGTGCTGCCTCACCCCGGTGGCTGACAGGGTACAGTAAATCAGGATCAAACCTGGCAATTCTTGCCAGCATTTCAGCATCACGCCCATCACATTTATCATTGCTGTCCCATATGACGCGCAGTTTACGGGGATTGCCAACAAGCACATTGCATCCTATGGTGATTAATAACCTGCTGATCCAGGGGGAATGGGTTCCTGCTTCAAGTGCAACTGTTGCGTCTTTGTATTTGGCAAAAAAAGTTCGGATTGATTTCTCGGTATTGTCCACTGTATGGTTGTTTACAATAACTCCGGCATTGTTCATAACACGCACAACGCTATTTTTGTCGCCAAGGTCCATTCCTATTGTTACATTGTTCATGGCTGGTTCTCCTCCACTTGTGCAGCTTTTGACTGCGTTGGTAAAATTGGTTATGAGCGTGATCGTATCACGACTCGCGAGAACCAGCCTTCTCATTTTACCTTATCTCCCGATAAAAAGACTTCGGGAATGACCGTAGTGGGCAGCACTCTGATTGCTTATAATATAACGGAGTTGCATGCAAGATTCGTCATCCCCGAAGGTAGTTATCGAGGATTCAGGAATTTTTTAATGGCTGAGCTCTGTGGG
>WFRY01000112.1 GCA_015486315.1 Desulfobulbaceae bacterium | reverse complement strand
GCACCGGCCTGAAGATGCCCCCGTACCGAACCACGCCCCTCATCGGGATCTGCAGTGGGGTCCTTGAACACTCCCGTCGTATCAACGACAAGACGAACCCCATTGTTCTGCCACTGAATATCCGCGGGATTGCGAGCCTCCCGCAGAACCGTCACAGGAACACCGTTTACTGTCATGGTACCGGCGGCATCGTTTATATTTTCAATGACCCGGCCGCCCTTGTGACCATGCAGATAGGTTGCAAGTCTGCCGTAGGATGAATCTTTTTCAATGGTTGCGGCGATATCTTCGAGGCCGCTGCCCACCTGACGCCCGAGGTTAACAACAATTTCCGAAAAAAACTGTCTGGAAACATGATGCCAGAGCGAGAGTTTTCCGATCCTGCCAAGGCCGTTGATTCCTAATTTCATGGTAAAGGTCTCCTGTGCAAAATGAATACATCATTATCCGCTATGGAATAAAAACTCCCAATGGACATTTTTGTAAATATAACTATTATAATCGAAAACAGGTTCCACTGAAAGATTTAACCGTTGACATGAGAAAAAACATAAGCATTGCTCAAGGCAAAAACAAATTTTTTTCTGATCACTCCCTGCACCCGGAACATTAGTATGCTGCTTCCAGCTGTTCGACAATCAGGTATCTTATTGAAACGGTACAAACGATTTCTGGCCGACATTACCCTGGCCGACAATACTGTCCTCACTGTACACTGCCCGAATTCAGGTTCCATGCGAGGCTGCTCCACTCCGGGAAGTCCGGTTATTCTCTCAAAATCCGACAATCCCAAACGTAAATACGCATGGACCCTTGAGATGGTTCGGGACAACGGGGTCTGGATCGGGATCAATACAGCCCTGACCAACAAAATTATCCATGAAGCCCTTGAAAACGGTACAATTAATGATTTTGGCCCGATTCTCTCCGTGCAGGCCGAAGTCAAGGTTTCCGACAAGAGCCGTCTTGATTTTCTGGTGCAGACAGAGGACGGGCCGGTCTATATCGAGGTCAAAAACTGTTCGCTCGTGGAGGGCAACGAGGCCATTTTCCCGGATGCCGTCACTGCCCGCGGCACAAAACACCTGCATGAACTTGAACGGCTCAAAAATGACGGAGCGCGGGCCGCTGTGCTGTTCTGTGTACAGCGTTCCGACGGGCGCTGTTTTCGAGCAGCCCGTGAAATCGATCCGCTCTATGCCCGAACCCTGCATGAAGTATACGGAAACGGGGTTCAGGTTCTGGCCTACCGGGCACGCGTACAACCTGACAACATAACCATTACCGGCAAACTGCCGCTCTGTGAGGAACAGCCATGATACCCGGACAGACCAAAGCAGTTATTCTGCTCAGCGGAGGACTTGATTCCAGCACAGTGCTGGCCATTGTCCGCAGCAGGGGCTACCAGTGCCATTGTCTCAGCTTTCGTTACGGCCAGAAACAGGATATTGAAGTACAACGGGCGGCAACCATCGCCACAACCATGCGGGTCGCGCAGCATATGATTCTGCGTCTGGATCTTGACACCATTGGCGGCTCCGCATTGACAACGGATATTGCCGTCCCCAGGGATCGTGATCTCAAGGAGATGGATCAAGAAATTCCCGTGACCTATGTACCGGGACGCAATATTATTTTCCTGTCCCATGCCCTGGCCTGGGCCGAGGTGCTTGACGCGCGTGACATTTTTCTCGGGATTAACGCGGTGGATTACAGCGGGTATCCGGACTGCCGCCCCGATTTTCTACACTCTTTTGAACAGATGGCCAACCTGGGCACCAGGGCGGGAAGCACGGGCCATCCTTTCAAACTGCATGCCCCGCTCCTTGAACTGAGCAAAAAAGAAATTATAGAGCTGGGCATGCGCCTGGGCGTAGACTACTCCACCACCCATAGCTGTTACGATCCCCGGGGCGAGCTTGCCTGCGGCCGATGTGATGCCTGCAGACTCCGTTTACAGGGATTTCGTGAAGCGGGCCTGAAAGATCCGGTGCAATACGAGGGAGATGTAGATTAATTTCTGCGGGAACCTTTCAGAGCAGGGTATGGGTCACCCGCCCGTCCATCACGGTGAGTACGGCCCGCCCCTGCAGTTTCCAGCCCAGGAAAGGAGAATTTTTACTCTTGGAAACCACCTGATCCTCGGTATAGGTCAACACCGCAT
>WFRY01000111.1 GCA_015486315.1 Desulfobulbaceae bacterium | reverse complement strand
GTGGTTCTGTTCTTCAACATCCTCAAGACACCTGACCTGAACCCGGTGGATATATCCGTTTGCACTGCGCCTTATTGTAACGCCGGGCCGGGCAGCAGCCGTCATGTCGGCGCTCACTGTTTTATTCATCACATCGGCGGCAGAGAGTTCCGGGTGGGCCTGGACTGTTTTTTTTTCAAGAAGATGCCACCACCCATTCCGGGCTGCAGCCACCTCATCCGCATTGCCGACCCATACCAGCAGGCGGGGCGAGGAACATGCCATCTGGCCGAACCAGTAGGCGTCATTATAAAATTTATCTATTACTTTTTCCTGGTCAACCTCCTGGTTAAAGGTGTCGGCGTGGACAACAGCCATGGAAAATTTATCGGCAAAGGGCAGTTCCAGGGCAGTGGGCGGGATGGGGATTGAGCGGATATGGCTAATTGTTGCATCTCCGCCCCAGAGGACACGAACATCACAGCGGCCGGAGAAATAAGCGGTCACCGCATCGTCATGGCCGTAGCGAATGAGTAAGGTTCGATCTCTGATAGAGGCAAACTGCTTTCGGGCAAGCAGGGAGTTGAGCACCTCAAGCAGCAGTTCAAGCTGTGGCCCGGCGGTCCCGGACAACCTGATGATATTGATATTACCGGCCAGCAGCGACAGAAACCAGGAGTAGACAAACAGGGTGTCAACATTTGCCGGAGCAATGTGAAAGACCGTTCCCCGTCCCTGAAAGACCCTGTCATTACAGGTCCTGCCAAAGTCGTTTTTAAATCGTTCTACCTTTGCCCGGCGCATCCAGAAACCAAGGGCGGCGAGTTCAGGGTATTTTTGAATGGAGGGAGTGTTTAAAAGATGCCTGGAAAAGGTGGTAACAAAGGAAACCGCATCGTCGGAAAAGGGGGCTGACACCTGCCCGGCCAGCTGGGTGTCACGCCGGCCGGCAGGGCAGAGAACATCATAGGGGATCAAGTTGGTTCCTGACAGGGACTGTTCTTTGGGGCAAACCTATTGCTTCTTACCTGTGCCGATATCAAGCAGTTCCACCTGAAAGATCAGCATGGAACCCGGCTCAATAAGCTGTCCCGCTCCTTTATCACCATAGGCAAGGTCTGCCGGGAGATACAGCTCATAGGTCGATCCAACCGGCATCAGTTGCAGTGCCTCCTTCCAGCCTGGTATCACCTGGCCTACCTTGAAGACCGCGGGTTTGTCACGTTTATAGGAGCTGTCAAATTCCGTACCGTCAAGGAGGGTCCCCTTGTAATGGACTGTAACCGTGTCGTCCTCTGTGGGTTTCTTCCCTTTTCCCGCCTTGATAACTTTATACTGCAGGCCGGATTCGGTTGTTGTAACATCCTTCTTTTTTTCATTTTTGCTGAGAAATTCATAGGCGGCTTTTCGATTTTTACTGCTCATCTCGGCCATTTTCGCCATCTTCTCTCCGGCTTTCCGGTCGGCAAATTTCTGTAGTTCAGCGGTGATCTCTTCCGGAGTCATAAGGGATTTTTCACCGGTATAGGCATCGGAAATTCCCTCGAACAGGATCTTTAAATCAACGGGTTCCCCGGCGTTTTTAATCGAGGTGCCGAGATTCTGTCCCATGGCGTAACTGAGTTTCTGATCATCTTTCAACGAAGCGGCTTTATCTCCGGCAACAGCCGGACCGGCAATCAGAAACAGACCGATAACAACAAGCAAAATTTTTTTCATTTTTATTTCCTGAGTTAAGAGAGAGTAATATAGCTTCTTCCAACCTGGCGGAACAACTACCGGATTTCGTCTGCGCGGCTGATTCTACCCCGTAGGAGCCCGCCCCGCGGGCGATTATAATAAAAACGGAGTTGTAAACCTCGTCATCCCTCGGAGTTGCAAGCCCGTCATCCCCGAATGTTGTTATCGGGGATCCAGTAATTTATTAATGGCTCAAGCTTTACACGTAATCAGATATAATTATAACAGATCATCATCAATAAAAAAACCGTAAGACAACCTGTACCAACATTCAATTAAACCATACTCTACGCGAGAGTGGAACCCAAAAAAATCAAGGGATTTTCGTCATGGAGCCATACCATTGTCAAAGGCATGGGCATCGCTGCAGCCGCGGATTTCAGCCTGGGCCATGCGTCCTTTAACGGTAAAATATTTTCCCTTTTTTCCGCAGGGACAACTGTCTTCACCCAGCAGCACACCGATATCTTCAGTCAGCAGAGAGTGGCCGGGATAGCTGTGCGGCAGGACGGAAAGGACCTGTATAACCCCCTCCCGGCCAACAGGGAGCGGGCCCATGCTGAAGGGATCACGGATGATAATGTCTGCAGCGGTGGGTGCATGTAAATGTCCCTCGTCGCAGGCCATGAAGATAGAGCCTGTCTGCTCAACCATGCCGTAATAGTTGTATACCTTTAACAGGCCGGTCTGGTCGTACAGGGCCTGGTTATAGGCCGCCGTATCCACAGCCTGTTCGGCCAGTTTTTTCCAGCCGCCGCTGTGGATCAGGAGACCGTTACTTAGATTTACCCTCCGACCTGCTGCCTGCAGGGGTTTATACAGGTACTGCCAGACCATGAAGGTGAATCCGAAAATCAGAAACCCTGTGTCGCTGTATTTTTCCAGGAAATCATCCAGGACAGCAAAATCAATTTCCATGTTTTCGGCAAGCAGATAGGTATGGTCACGGCCAAAGGTGGAAAAACCAAGAATCCCGGCACCTCTTGCTGAAAACAGGCTGCGGTTTTTAACCACTGCCGCAGTATCCACTATCAGCATCGGCAGGCGCTGTTTCCCTAAATAGTTCTGGATAATTTTAACCAGGGCCCTGGACTGGTATCCGGCTGTCAGACGGTCAAGGTATATACGGGAAACCCGCTGCGAGGTTGTACCGGATGAGGTCATGGTTTTGATCACCGTATCCGGAGCACAGCTCTGCAGGCTATATTCTTTAAACAGCCGAACCGGCAGGGGATAAAAATCTTCCAGCTTCGTTACAGGCTCCGGGCCAATACCATGGGCCGCAAGAATCCGCTCGTAGGCAGGGCAGGCCTGGCGATGGTGCATGGTCAACCTGTTCAGCTGCGCCAGGAGAAGGTCCTGCTTCTGCTTACGCCCTATGCCGTAACAGTCAAGCTCTAACAGTTCATCAATGTTCAAAGCAGTCCTCTACCCC
>WFRY01000110.1 GCA_015486315.1 Desulfobulbaceae bacterium | reverse complement strand
TTTGTGCCGCTCAAGGGTTTGATCGATGTGGAGGGGGAGCTTGCAAAACTGGATCGGGAGCATAAAAAAATAGACAAGGAGTTAATGCGGGTGGTGGGTAAACTGCGTAATGATAAATTCCTCAAAAATGCCCCGGAAGCCGTGGTGCTGAAAGAAAAAGCAAAACAAAAGGAGCTGGAAATACGGCTGGCCAAGAATGCCGAGTCCGTAGCACGTCTGCAAAAGCTGCAGTAACTCCTTTCCGGCAGAGAAAGGCCTAAGCAGCTCCCCTGAACGAGGAAATAATGGACACCTTTTTACTTGATGACCAGCTCCGCCGATTCCTGCGCGAAGACCTGGAACATGGTGACATAACAACCGATGCCATCTTTGCCGACCAGGCAACAGCCCTGGTGACGCTTAATGCCAGGGAACCGATGGTTGCTGCCGGTTTAGAGCAGGTTGCAGCCCGGGTGTTCTGTCTGCTCGGCGGGGGTACACTCACCTTTGGTCAAATTGCCGCTGACGGCAGGAGGGTGGAACAGGGAGAGGTCCTGATGACCATCAACGCTCCGGTCCGCACCCTGCTGCGCGGTGAACGGGTAGCCCTGAACCTGGTGCAGCGGCTGTGCGGTATTGCTACCCTTACCCGGCAGTATGTGGACGCGGTCAAGGGGCTTGACGTAGCCATAACCGACACCCGCAAGACCACACCCGGCCTGCGCATGCTGGAAAAATATGCGGTCAGGGCCGGTGGAGGACGAAATCATCGCTACAGCCTCAGTGACGGTGTGCTGATTAAAGATAACCATATTGCCGCCTGCGGTTCCATCAGCAATGCAGTAGAGAAGGTTAGAGCCACCGTACCGCACACCATTGCCATTGAGGTGGAAACCGATACCCTGGAACAGGTTCGGGAGTGCCTGGACTGCGGGGTCGCCGTTATCATGCTTGACAATATGGCTCCACCGGTCATGCAGGAGGCAGTGGCAATGATCAATGGCAGGGCAATTGTCGAGGCATCAGGCGGGGTCAATCTGCAGACTGTACGGGCCATAGCTGAAACAGGGGTGAATATTATATCAGTGGGGGCCTTGACCCATTCAGCCCCGGCCTGTGATATTGGTCTGGACTGGACTTAAAGTTTATAACAGGTCGACCGGTTTCGATGAACTGCCGTGAAGCAGATATCTCTGTAAAATATCAGAACCAGGCTGAAAGCCTGCTCCAGCGACATGGTGCATTGAGAGAGCTCAACAAGACATTATTATTCTTTTTCATCTCTGATTATCAACTGTTTGAATGCGTCTCTTTGTTGCCATAGATTTGCCGGAATGTGTTCGGGAACGTTTAAGCATGATTTCCTGCGGCCTGCCTGGAGCCCGTTGGGTTTTGCCGGAGCAGCTCCACCTGACCCTTCGTTTTATCGGCGAAGTGATGGAAGACAGATTCCCGGATATTCTGAATGAGCTGGATGCTGCACGATGTGAACCGTTTTCAATGCAGCTGCAGGGCGTTGGTTTTTTCCCGCCCCGTAAGAAGCCCCGGGTGGTCTGGGTGGGGGTAGAAAAAAATGAGCAGCTTGTCCGGCTGCGCAATCGGATTGAATCAGTACTGGTGCATGCCGGGCTGGAACCGGAAAAGAGGAAGTTTGCTCCCCACATCACTCTGGCCCGGTTAAACAAAACCCCGGTAACCAGGGTGGCCGGGTTTCTGGAACAGCACAGCCTGTTTATCAGTCAAGCTTTTCAGGTTAATGCATTTCGCCTGTATTCCAGTGTGTTGAATGCCAGAGGGGCAAAGCATTATATTGAGCAGGAATATCCATTACCTTGAATGGTTACGTTATTCCAAAGTAACTTCTCAATAAGGGGTGGCAAGTTGCTATATCTTACTTTATGGATCCCGGCTATTAACATGTCAGGAAGACGGAGTTGCAGGCAATTACGATCGTCATCCCCGAATGTAGTTATCGGGGATCCAGGCATTTTACCACTGCTTATTGAGAAGTTACATTCCAAACCAGAGCAGGTTGCGGTTTTTTTGGGGTAGTGGGTGTATGTCATGGCGAGAAAGAAAAAGGGCAGGTAAAATCATTTGATTTTACCTGCCCTTGAATGTGCTGGAGGCGACGAGCGGATTTGAACCGCTGAATAAAGGTTTTGCAGACCTCTGCCTTACCGCTTGGCTACGTCGCCTTGGTTATGTAGCGGCACTTTATACCATAGTTTAAAATTTTGACAACAAGAAACCTGTTTCTTTTCAGGTTCCGGTTTGAAAATTTTGTGTTCCGGGTTATCAGATACCCTCGTTTTACGATGCTGCGACAGCAGGCTTGATGTAAATTTTATCTGATTACGTATGAAACTCAGCCAACTTTCAGCCAAGGTTACAATATACTGTTATAAAGAGAAAAATAATAGATCGAAGTCTGCGCTTATCTCCCGATAAAGGACCTCGGGAATGACCGTAGTGGAAAGCACTTTAATTGGTTATAATATAAGGGAGTTGCAAGCCGCGTCATCCCCGAGTGTTGTTATCGG
>WFRY01000109.1 GCA_015486315.1 Desulfobulbaceae bacterium | reverse complement strand
AAAGAATGTTGAGAAGATTAGTATTTTAATTATTATTTTCGTGTTTTTTGTAACAAAACATTCCTACAATGCTTGTTCAGCAAGGCTTGGGATGATGACCAATTCTTTAAGTTTAACCCAACTTTGTGAGTCAAAAACAAAACATCTATTCATTACAACAAGTTACATCGACTGACCATTTCAGTATGGCACTACATCTTTTGTTTTGTTGCAATGGTTGTCTTCATCACATTTCCTGGGTGATTTTTAACACCCAACACTGAATATATTTTATGCTGCTCAGGATCTGGTTGTACACTTTTCCTGACATGCACTGTGTCGCCATTTCTGCACTGCATAGATATCGTGACCCGATTGTGGGGCAATAGTATGTTACGTAGCGTTGTCCATGAATCATGGATACCTGCATGGCCGAGTCGGTACCGTATCGTATGAACAAGATGGTATGCCAGGACTGTGATAAAGAGATGGCCGGAAACTCTGTCAGCAATCTGATGATGTACCGGACGTAATCCAAGTTCAGACTTCAGGGAGCGAAAAACCGCCTCCAGATCTGTCAGCATGGTATAGGTCTTCCAGAGTGTCGACTCATTCCAATCGGCCTGGTTAGTGCGCAGGCAATACACTCCCGGATATGTGTCGGTTGTGTCGGGTGCCGGTTTGCGTTGCCAGGTTATTTTACCGGCATTACCGCTCTTTTCATCTTTTGTAACGGTTATGGTATACAATTTGGCAGCCTTGGAAAATTTCTGCTTAAGACGACCAATTTTCTCTATCACCTTATCATATTTTTTTACTCGTCTCTTGATGCTCAAACCGTCATGGAGGTGTTGGAGGGCCTCTTCAAATCGTATTGCAAAACGATGGCCGATGGCTCGTTCTTTCTTCTCCCTTTGGCTGGAATGGCAGTATAAAAGAGTCTCTTGCGTCTCCTTATCAATGATTTTTTGAGCCTTGACTGTGCACTCTTCGTCCTGTTTGACAATGGTAGATTCCGCCTCGTCAAACTCACGGTGTTTTTTTCTGCTTACAACCAGGTAGGGATAGTGATGCTCTTTTAACCAATCAATATTATCCTGCGTGGCTATACCCGCATCCATGACCACTGTAGGTTTCTGAATTGTGGATATCCCGGTGGATTGGAGCTCGTTGATCATTTCCGCCAATGTTGCGGCTTCACTGACATTGCCTTCAAAGACATGGCTGCGTTTGGGAAAACCACTGGAGTCAAGCACCAGCGCTAAAGTAACCAGTGGACAATCTGATCTTTTCTCCTTGGAGTGACCATGTTTGGCAAGGGAATTGGCAAGACACCTGCCTTCAAAATACGTATTGGTCAAGTCATACAGCGTTATCGTCTCGCCAAGAGAAAAAACATCCTGCTCCTTCCTGTACAGGTGTTCTTCAATGGCCGATTTATTTTTGAGCAGCAGGTCGGATACCTGGTACATTTTATAGAGATTGACATCTTCAAAATTACGACCAAGCAGTTCACCAAGCCCGGACTGATCCTGAAGCCAGCGATGTGTTTCTCGTTCACTTGCCGGGTGACAGGCACGGCCCACGATAGTGCCTATGGCCAAGGCTGCCCAAGATGCTGTAAAGCCAAGTTCACTCAGTTTCGTATCAAGTTCCAGAAAACGCAGGGCCTCCAGGATGACATGCTCGCAGCCTATACTGCGCGTCCTGTTCATCTCAACACTATCCACATCTATCTCCCTGTAATCTAAATCTTTATCGCATGTTTCCTCCTGTTGCCCTGCGAGTATTCGTGCAGCATAATTCTGTGCCCACTTCTCAATCTCACGATCAATTTTCAAAAAGGATTGCTGCCCATGAAGTATTTCCTGGATTCTCTTTGTCAGTATCGGCCATTGCTCCTTGGGGAAAGAAAACTCAGCACCCAGATTCAACAACGTGCGTTGCTTTACCTTCTTTCCAATGCGCAGTGATTCAACCATACGATAGGTATAATAGTGGCCACCGGCTCTCTTTTTCTGGATCTGCGTTTTTCGAATATACATGCCGGTAGGGTTGCATACTATTCATCTCCCGTCAAGGGCTCGAAGTAACTTCATGGCACTACAAAAGCCCTGGATTTTATATCTTATTGATATTACATGATATATTTATTTACCCCTAACGAGTAATCAACTACTTACAGAGCTTTTGAGAATGATACTCACAAAGTTGGGATAGCAAACAATGCGGTCATGTTTTCCTGGACTTCGTCAAGTTTGCCGATAAAGGTGTAAGTCCCTCGTCCCATGGCAGCAGCCCTGGTCATAAAATAACTGTTT
>WFRY01000108.1 GCA_015486315.1 Desulfobulbaceae bacterium | reverse complement strand
ACTACTCAGGCCTGTTATGAAAAAGTCGTTAAATAACGGGATGTAACTGTTCAGGGGTGCACCAGATGTTCATAAGCAGCCCGATCAGCTATACACCAGGTATGCTGGGCGGGCTGATCATGGACAGATGGTGTGCCCCTGAGCAGTTACGTCAAGAGTGTCCTTTATGAAGTGCTTACTGTGAAACTGTACATCTTTAAAAGATTCCTGCTCATGATTCCGACCCTGTTCGGGGTGATGTTGATTACCTTTGCCATCACCCAGTTTGTGCCGGGTGGACCGGTTGAAAAGATGATGGCCCAGATTGAGGGCCATGGTGCGGGGGGAGAGGCATCCAGCGGCGGGGCAGGGTTGTATCAGGGAAAGCAGGGCCTGGATGAACAGCGGGTGGAAGAGTTGAAAAAGCTGTATGGGTTTGATAAACCGCCTCTGCAGCGCTTTGTCTCCATGATGAGATCCTACCTGGTCTTTGATTTTGGTGAATCCTACTATCATCACCGCAAGGTTGTTGATCTGGTGATCTCCAAACTGCCGGTTTCCATGTCGCTCGGATTATGGTCGTTTCTGATTGTCTATTCGGTGTGCATCCCCCTGGGCATAAGCAAGGCTATTCGGGATGGATCCCGCTTTGATGTCTTTACCAGCAGCGTGATTCTGATCGGATATGCAATTCCCGGCTTTGTCCTGGGGATTGTCCTGATTGTCCTGTTTGGAGGGGGCAGCTTCTGGAATATTTTTCCTCTGCGCGGCATTGTATCCGACAACTGGCATCAGCTGCCTCTCATCAGCAAGGTACTGGACTATCTCTGGCATATGGTGCTGCCCATAACCGCCTCCACAGTGGGCAGCCTTGCGGTTATGACCCTGCTCACCAAGAACTCTTTTCTTGAGGAAATCCGTAAGCAGTATGTAATGACGGCGCGGGCCAAGGGGCTTTCCGACCAGCAGGTTTTGTACAAGCATGTATTCCGCAACGCCATTATCCCCATTATTACCGGTTTTCCCGGATCTTTTATTACCGCTTTTTTTACCGGCAGCCTGCTTATTGAAACGATATTTTCTCTGGATGGTATGGGGTTGCTGGCCTATGAATCCGTTATGAACCGTGACTATCCGGTGGTGCTGGGCACTCTGTATTTTTTTACCATAATCGGTCTTATATCCCGACTGCTCTCCGACTTGAGTTATGTCTGGGTTGATCCGAGAATCAGCTTTGAACGACTGCAGTAAATAATGTCTGAAAAAGAGCAGAAAAATTCCCTGTCCCGGCGCAGGTGGCGTAATTTCAGGAAAAACAGGCGTGGTTTCTACAGCCTTATTCTATTTTCAGTACTGTTTGCGCTCTCGCTTTGTGCCGAAATGATCAGTAACGACAAACCGTTTTTGGTCCAGTATCAGGACCACTATTATTTTCCCATTTTAAAATCTTATCCGGAAACCGTGTTCGGCGGCGATTTTGAGACGGAAACCGACTACCTTGATCCATATATCCGCAACAGGCTGACGACCAATGGAAATACAATGTATTTTCCACTCAATCCCCATAGTTATAATTCAATTAATCTCGAGTTGGACCAGCCGGTTCCGTCGCCCCCGTCGCCGGATAATCTACTCGGCACCGATGACCGTGGCCGCGATGTCCTGGCCAGGCTTATCTACGGGTTTCGTTTGTCTGTACTCTTCGGCTTTGCCCTCACGCTGGTCGGAACCATACTGGGGATTATTGCCGGGGCTGTGCAGGGATATTTCGGGGGCAGGACGGATCTGGTCTTTCAGCGCTTTATTGAGATCTGGGGGGCAATGCCGGAGTTGTATCTGCTCATTATCTTTGCCTCCATTTTTAAGCCCGGTATTCTGCTGCTGCTGATTCTCCTGTCCATGTTCGGCTGGATGGGGCTGTCCGATTATGTACGGGCGGAGTTTTTAAAGGGGCGGAATATGGAGTATGTGAAGGCTGCCAAGGCACTTGGCGTAGGTAATCTTACTATCATGTACAGGCATCTGCTGCCCAATGGTATGACTCCGGTTATTACGTTCTTGCCCTTCAGGATGTCCGGATCAATCCTGGCTTTGACCAGTCTCGATTTTCTGGGGCTTGGTGTACCGCCGTCAACACCAAGCCTTGGGGAACTGCTGGCCCAGGGCAAGGCAAATATTGATGCCTGGTGGCTGTCCCTGTCTACCTTTGTCGTTCTGGTGGGAACCCTGATTCTGTTGATCTTTATCGGCGAGGCCTTGCGGGAAGCATTTGACCCGCGCAGGCAGTAAGTTATAAAGGCTGTGGAGAGCGCTTTATAAAGTTAATCGGCAGGGCTCTGCAGCAACCACTTTTTTGCAAACGTGATGCTGATGCAGACCGATCAGCTTCGTATCACCCGAAAATTTTATTTCTTTTTCAACTCTTTCCTGATCGAGTCAAATTCACTCATCAGGGTACCGCGCAGATGGGAAAATTCCGACTGTACCTGGCGGGCAACATCATCATCGCCGGCAGGCGTTGCAGCCATGGTGCCGGTCGACGAATTGCTGATAAGTGCAGCAAAGAAGTCCTGTTGCCAGGATGTGAAATTGTTGACCGATTTAATGAGAACTGCCGGATCATCCTTCTCTTCAAGTCCGGCGACAAGTTCCTGTATTATTGTACTGCCGCCTGCCACGCCCTCATGTTTTGTCAGCAGGGATAGCGCAGATTCGATCAGGCTCAAAAGAACGGTTTGCTGGGTGGTGTACTGTTCCTGTTTACCGGCAGTAACAAGGTCGGCAACCCGGGTTAATTCACTCGCTGCAGGCAGCGATGAAAGGGCTGCAGCTGCGGCAGTAAGAGCAGATAACGTTGAAACCTGGTCCGACACCTCCAGATCGCTTTCTTCCTCTTCTACATCAAAGAAAGAATTCAGTTTGTCATCGATTTCACCCAGTGCAGATCCTTCAAGTGCCGTAACCGCTTCCTGTTCATTAAAGCCGATATCCTCATCAGTATCTGCAAGGGCCGGCATTGTTTGATCAGTTTCTTCCTCTTTGCTCTCCGGTGCTCTGTCATCGTCAAAGACAGAATCCAGTGCTTCTGCAAGCGGGGCAGCTGTTTCCTCTGCATGGGGTTCTGCTGCCGGTTCTTCATCGATATCAAAAAATGAGTTCAGTTTGGTTTGAATATCAGCAGTAGGATCTTCTTCTAATTCTGCGGCAATTTTATCTTCACTGAAACCACCGGCCACTGTTTCGTCAGCATCTGAAAGTGCTGCTTCCACAGTGTCCTCTCCGGCATCAAAGGTCTCTGCACCCGCCGTCTCCGGCACCTGCTCAATGTCAGGTTCTTCATCGCCAAGGTCAAAAAAGGAATCAAGCTTCTCTTCAAGTTCTGCAGCCGGTTCCTCGTCGATCCCGACAGATTCGGTTTCTTCCCTGAATCCTCCTTCATCAGGGGTATCGGCAAGGGCCGGGGTCAGCAGTTCAGCAGTATCCGGTGTCTGTTTTTCATCATCAATCGTCGCAGGTTCAGCTTCTTCATCATCGGAGATACCGAAAAATGAATCCAGTTTATCCTCGAGGTCAGCTGTCTGGTCTTCTCCCAGTCCGGTAGCTTCCCGTTCTTCTGCAAAACCGCCTTCATCATCAGTGTCAACCAGTGCCGGTGTTACAAGCTCTTCCTCATCTGTTGCCTGGTCTTCGTCTTCCGATAAGAACAGATCCTGATCAAATTCAAGGGTATCCTCGCTTTGTTTATCGGCCTCTACAAGTGATTCTGCCAGGTCCGGAACCTCTGCTTCGCTCTCTTCACCTGCAACTTCCTGATCCTCAAAGCCCAGAGATAATTCATCGAATTCCGTACCATCGTCGGTGTCAAGGCCGCTGCCCAGCTCATCTGTTGTCTCATCGTCAGTGAATAGAAGCTCAAGCTCATCTTCAAGGTCTTCCTCACTCAGGGGCTCGTTGTCGGATTCCAGTGTCAGACCGATTTTCTCGGAATCTTCAACATCAGGCTGCCATCTTGAACTGATATGCAGTTCTTCCTCAATAAATTCATCTGCTATTGTATCAGAGACGGGCTGGATAGCATCCGGGGCCAGAATTTCATCCGGATACTGTTCCTCGGACGTTTCCATGGCGGCACTGACCTTTTCAGTACTCTCTGGAACATCAAAATCCTCTTCGCTGGAAAGGGAGGCAATCTCATCCATTTCCAGGTCGGGTTCCAGTGTTGGGGCCGGTTGCCCGGTATCCTCATCAGCTGCAGGGGTTGTTTCCAATTCATCAGCCGGAGCCGGTATTTCTCCAGACTCAACAGGCTCATCTGCTGTTTCCTGTTCAGAAAAATCAAAAGCAGCAGCACCCGGTTCAACCTCAGCTTCCTGATCGTCAAATCCCAGGGCATGATCAACCATATCTTCGGATGTTGCAGCTGATTCAGGTGTGACGGCTTCAGCTATGATTTCCTTCAAGCTGTTCAGACGACTGACCTGCTCAACGACTATTTCCTGACGCTGCGTACTGTCAAGATTGGTATCAAGAATTAAGTTTTTCAGCCCATCATAAAAGGAGTGGAGCAGGCCGAACGCATCGGGGTGAGCATTTACCTTTTCTTCACTGATATATGAGCCTATGGCCTGTAAACCCTGGATGAGAATTCGGGCATGCGGATTATCGGCCAGGTGATCCTGCAGTTCAGTTGCCTGTCGGTTAAATTTTTCCAGATCCTTGTCGGTTACTTCCCATTCAAGACCGAGAATAGTAGCCTCTAAATTACTCAGAAGCGCGTTTTCAGTTGATGGAATTTCCGGCTCGGCAGCAGCCTCAACCTTCCGGTCGGCAACCTTAACCGGAGCACTCTCCTTCATGCTTATCTGGTACTGGAGGACTTTAAATTTACGGATGTCGGACTTGAGGAGTGACGTGATAGCGTCTCCACTGATATCAGGTGAAGAGATTATCTTTTCATAATTATAAAAGAGGGTAAGAAGCAGCTTGATGGAATTGTGGTGGGCATAGACACCTTCGGCCCGGAGATACTTGCCGACCTTGTCCATGGCCTGCAGGTAGATCTGGGCGACCTTGTCACCTTCCCACAGGGTACGCAGGTTGGCAACCTCTTCGATGAGTTCGTCAAGGATCTCATCACTGATTTCCCAGTCCAGTGAGAGAATGATTGACTTCAGGCGGGTAAGCGGCGACTCATTATCACCTGTAAACTCAAACAGGTCAACTGAATCGGTATCAAACGATTCATCTGCAAATCGGGTGAGATCTTCAACTTCGTCAATTGATTGAACCATGTTCTTATCCGGACTCGTCATAGGGTGGTCTGCATAACGCCAGTCAGCCTCTTACAGGAGCTTCTTCTGGATCGATACCACAGTGGATGAAATAATTTTCTTTAGTGTTTCAGGAACATTATACCCTGTAAGGGCGCTTCCTTCAAAGGAAGGTACTTTTAGTTTACTGTTCAGATCTTTTTCCAGAACACTGGGGGGAAGTATGGGGATCCCCTGGTTGCGGAGGTCTACTTTGTTATACTGCATGACCAGCGGAATGCGAAAAATCGACTCCTTGTATGCCTTAAGATTTTCATGCAACTGGTTTAAGGAACGTATATTTTTTTCCCGCATTGCCTTCTGGGCGTCGGCTACAAAGACAAGTCCGTCAACACCCTTTAGAACCAGTTTACGTGTGGCGTTATATTTTACCTGGCCTGGTACGGTGTAGAGCTGAATTTTCAACTCGTATCCTTTAATTTTTCCCATATCAAAGGGGAGAAAGTCAAAGAAAAGAGTCCGGTCGCCGTGGGTCTTCAAACTGACCATTTCAGACTGGATCTGTTTATTAAATCGTCGATTAATATATTCAAGGTTGGTTGTCTTGCCGCCCCTTCCAGGCCCGTAGTAGACAATTTTAACCTGAACAATTTTTTCTCGTAAATTGATAAAGCTCAAGGTGCTCTCCTGCTGCAGCGATTTTTTCTTTTAAGGTAGAGAAAAATAGCGAGTCGATTAGGCAAGAGTATCATCTATTTAGATGACCAGACTTTACGAATCTGGTCAATGGTTTCAACAACATTAAGCCTGAGGAAACCCAGTGAAATATGCTTGCCGAACATGGTGATCAGGAGCAGTTCATCATCAATTTTGGAAAAGTGAATGTTGCAATCCGTTCCCTTGTGGAAGAGCAGGGAAAATTCCTGTTCGCCTACCAGTTTTGCCATGGCATCCACTGTGGCAAAGTTTCCGGCTGCAAGAGCAGCAAAGGAATAGACATCATATTTTGAGGTGCCGTTATCCTTGGCGGTTATGATATTTCCCGCCATATCGATAATAATGACACAGTCGACTCCTATGTTGATGAGTTGATCGCCCAGAATCCCATCAATTTTTTCAAGCTGTTCTTGGCTGACTACTCCGTAATTCATCAGGTCCTCTCATAAACGTTGCTGTGGTTGACCGGTCTGTCCATACAGACCAGTGTAGTTCAATTACGATAAAGTATACGTCAGAAAAAAATATATATGAAGTTGTTTTAACGGTTTTACTTATTTTTTTTTAAATTTTCTTCACCCTGCAGGGCGACCAGATGAAATTCATTAACATCGACCAGTCCCTGATCGGTAATTTTCAGTTCCGGGATAACGGGCAGAGCAAGAAAACTAAGGAGCATAAACGGGTTGCCGACAGCTGTGCCAATGCTGTCCAGGGCGCGTCGAACTGCCTGTAATCCCGAGCACACCTCGACGGCTGTTGCCATTGACATAAGGCCTGCAACCGTCAGAGGCAGAGTTTCCAGCACCTGGTCGTCACCGGTTACGGCCAGACCTCCCTGCATCGCTGTTATGGCTGCTATTGCCTGCATCATTGCCGCATCACTGGTTCCGGTCACTATCAGATTATGTGAATCATGGGCAACGGTTGACCCGATAGCCCCTTTTTTTAGGCCGAGCCCCTGGACAAATCCGAGGCCTATGGCCTGCCTTCCACTGTGCCGTTCAATAACAGCAATCTTGAGGATATCCCTGTCAATATCGGAAACCAGTTTTCCGGCCCGGATTTTTGGTTCTAAAAAACGTTGTCCGGTGACGATTTGACCGTCGCTGCAGGTGATGACTCTGATCTTACCGCCGGCTGCAGGTATGGAAAGGTCGATGGCGTCGGGATCGATTTTAACCGATGCCTTAATGGCAGGGGCGAGGGTGTCCAGTGATTGTCTGGGGGCAGGCTTGAGCATTGCCCCGTTCACGGCAATACACCGGCCGCTACTGTAGACCTGCCTGACCCTGAATTGTTCAAGATCATCAAGGACGACCAGATCGGCCCTGTATCCCGGAGCTATGGCCCCGCGATCGCTGAAGCGAAAGTGAAGAGCAGGGTTGATCGTGACCGTCTGCAGGGCAGTTACCGGGTCGACACCAAGTTCAACCGCCCTGCGGAGAATATAATCAAGATGGCCGTGTTCAACCAGGTCATCGGCATGACGATCATCGGTAACCAACAGGCAATGGTGTGCCGTTGCGGGCTTGAGGAGAGGAATCAATGCTTCAAGGTTACGTGCCGTTGACCCCTCGCGGATAAAAATCGTCATCCCGTAACGCATTTTCTCCAGCGCCTCGGTAAAAGCAGTACATTCATGATCTGAACTTATTCCGGCAGCTATGTAGGCCTGCAGGTCAAGCCCGCTGAGTCCGGGGGCGTGTCCGTCAATGAGCAGCTTTTGCTTACGAGCCAGAAGAATTTTTTTATTGATTTCAGGAAGCGCCGCCACTGTGCCGGGAAAGTTCATCATTTCGGCAAGACCGATGACCGAGGGGGAGTCGATGATTTCAGCTATATCATCTGCAGAAAGAACAGCACCGCTTGTTTCCATGTCCGTAGCCGGTACACAGGAGGGGGCCATGGCATAAATGGAAAGGGGGGAGTTCCCGGCCAGCATAAATTCGATACCGGCTCTGCCGCATACATTGGCGATTTCATGGGGGTCACAGATAACGGTTGTTGTTCCATGGGGAAGAACAGCTTCCGCAAATCCAGTGGGAGTCAGCATGGAGCTTTCAATGTGAATATGCCCCTCTATGAACCCGGGGGCGAGGAATTTCCCTCCCATGTCGATACTGTCTCCACCCTCATAGGCACCGATACCGGCAATACGGTCATCTATGATTGCCACATCAGCTGTTATTATTTCTCCGGTAAAGACATGGATGACTTTGCCGTTTTTCAGGACACAGTCAGCTGGAGTCCTGCCGGCAGCACAGTCGATAAGTCGTTTATACGATGAACTATCCATCCTGTTTCCTCAGATAAAAATAAATAAGGCCCCCTGTATATCGGGGGACTTGAGCGCGTGCAGCAGGGGGTTCATGGAGCGCTTACAAAATAAATAAGGCCCTGTTCATCGGGTGATGAACAGGGCCTTATCTGTAATAGGATAAAGTGGTCAATGACCATAAGGGGAATGGGCATGAATCACATATTATCTGGCTCTGTTCTCCTTGCGAAGCTTGTCCAGTGTGCCAAGATAGATTTTCTCCGAAACATCGTCAAGGATCTGTTTCAATGCGTCATCTTCCGATTCCGATTCCTGGTTCAGGGTATTGAAATCCTCTGTCCACAGGTCATCGGGTACCTCCCAGAGGATTTCACCGGTTTTAAGGTCCTTGAGCACGTAGCGAAGACCAAGCCTTACCTTGATGTCAGTGGCTCGGGCATTGCCGTTCCAGGCAACACTCGGCAGATCAATAAAGGTAATTTCCCCTGCCAGAATCAGATCGGCATCTTCTTTTTTCTTGGTAATACGAATGGCCTTGGATTTCTGGAACCATAAGGAGAGTGACTGGTACATGACGGCATCAATGCCGAGCTTATCGGTCCGGTTTTTCCAGTTCGGCATATAAACGGATTTTTCAGGTCCGTCGTAGATATGCGGGAAGTAATAACCACAGCCGCCAAGCAGGAAGATAAGACAAAAAATGACCAACAGTCCTGGGGTTGTCCTGGTCACGGGCATGCTCCTTTATCTTGATTTGTAGTAACTGTCAGGAGACCCCAACTTCGCCCATTTAAGCCTGCTCGCGTAGCACAAGTACGCTTCACAGTCTAAAATGAACAGATCCAAGGCACTCCTGTACAGTTACAGGACGGTGGTTTTGCAGGTTTTCTGCACCCACCTGAAGAGTTACAATTTGTAAACAGGTTACATAAATTATATGACAATATTAACCAGTTTGCGTTTAACTACAATGATTTTTTTAGCCTCTTTGCCGGCCATGAACTTGATAACGCGATCGTCGGACAGGGCCCTGCTCTTCAGCTCATCATCAGAGACGTTCACACCGACCTGCAGCCGGGTGCGGACTTTGCCGTTCACCTGGACAACAATGGTCAGCTCGTCCTCCTGCGCTGCATCAGGATCAAATGCAGGCCACAACTGCCGGTCCAGGGGGGTGGCATGGCCGGTGAGTTCCCAGAGTTCTTCGCAAAAATGCGGAACCATGGGGAAGAGCAGCATAAGTACGGTCTGCAGCGATTCGCGGAGTACGCCACTGGCAACGGATTTTCCATCACCTGCTGTGGTGGCGATCTGGTTAACAAGTTCCATGACCCCGGAAATTGCGGTGTTAAAATGAAAATTTGTTTCAATACTGCTGGTGACCTTTTTTATGGTCTGATGTGTTTTTCGGTGCAGCGACCGGTCTGCATCATTGAGATTGTCTGTCTGTACGGTCGAGTTATCTGTTCCAAAAGCATCCTGGTTGGCATGGATCAGGCGGAAAACTTTTTTAAGAAAACGGGATGCCCCGTCAACCCCCCGGGCATTCCACTCCAGATCACGTTCCGGAGGAGCTGCAAACAGGGAGAAAAGACGAACAGTATCCGCACCATACTGGTCGATAAGGTCACTTGGATCGACCACGTTCCCCTTTGATTTAGACATCTTGGATCCGTCTTTAATAACCATGCCCTGGGTAAGGAGGTTGATAAAGGGTTCGTCGATGTCAAGATAACCTAAATCCCGCAACAGCTTTGTAAAAAATCGTGAATATAAGAGATGGAGAATGGCGTGTTCTACACCTCCTATATACTGGTCGACACCCAGCCAGTACTTTGCAGCGGCCCGGTCAAGCGGGGCATCTTCATTGCGCGGGCTGGTGTAGCGGGCAAAATACCAGGAGGATTCCACAAAGGTGTCCATGGTATCGGTTTCTCTGCGGGCAGGTCCGCCGCAGGCCGGACAGGTGGTGGTATAAAACTCTTTCTGCTGGTGGAGTGGGGCATGGCCGCCGTCCGGATCCTCGGTTCCGGGCAGAGTGACCGGCAGTTGTTCTTCTGGGATCGGTACAACGCCGCATTTTTCACAGTGAATGACGGGGATCGGGGTACCCCAGTATCGCTGGCGGGAAATACCCCAGTCACGAAGCCGATAGGTAATATGCGCCTTGCCGAACCCCTGCTGCTCTGCATATTCGATAATGGACTTCTTGGCTGCAGTTGAGCTGAGTCCGGTAAAGTTGCCGGAGTCTACAAGGCTGCCGTCCCCTTCCCATGCCTCCTGCAGTGTTTCAGTGCCGTCCGGCTGGTCCTCGGGCTGTATCACCCGGCGAATCGGCAGCTCATATTTGCAGGCAAAATCAAAGTCGCGCTGATCATGGGCGGGAACAGCCATAACCGCGCCTGTACCGTATTCCATAAGGACGAAGTTGGCTGCATAGATAGGTACCTTTTCGCCGTTAAAGGGATTAATGCAGTACCTGCCGGTAAATACGCCATGCTTTTCAGGCTCTTCATTAAGAGTTGTCCGCTGTTTTTCAAGCATGGTCTCTTGAACAAAACTGCGTACCTGCTCTTCCTGTTCAGTTCCCTTGATCAAAGAATCAATGAGCGGATGCTCCACGGCCAGCGACATGAATGTCACGCCAAATACCGTGTCCGGTCTGGTGGTAAAAATGGTGATTTTTTCTTCCCTACCGTCCACCTGAAAATCACAGGCCAGCCCCCGGCTTTTGCCTATCCAGTTGCGCTGCATGGTGACGACTTTTTCCGGCCAACCGGTGAGTTTATCCAGGTTGTCAAGCAGTTCATCCGCATAGTCGGTGATCTTTAAGAACCAGCCGGACATGGTCTTGGGCTGCACCTGCTGATCACATCGCCAGCAGCAGCCGTCAATTACCTGTTCCCTTGCCAGTACGGTAGCGCAGTCATCGCACCAGTTTACGGTTGTTTCCTTACGGTAGACCAGCCCCTTTTCAAGAAGCTGGAGAAAGATAAGCTGTTCCCATCGGTAATATTCAGGCCTGCAGGTGGCGATTTCCCGGTCCCAGTCATAGCTCAGGCCCATGGCCTTAAGCTGTGTCCGCATGTAGGCTATATTGTCATAGGTCCAGCGGGCCGGATGAATGCCGCGTTTCAAGGCTGCGTTTTCCGCAGGCAGGCCAAAGGCATCCCAGCCCATGGGATGGAGAACATTAAACCCCTGCATTCGTTTATAGCGGGCAATGACATCGCCGATGGAGTAGTTACGTACATGGCCCATGTGAATCCGTCCGGAGGGGTAGGGAAACATCTCCAGCACGTAATATTTTTTACGATCCGGATCAACATCGACCGTATAAGCCTTTTCGTCTTCCCAGCGCTGCTGCCATTTTGTTTCAATGGTCTTAAAGTCGTAGTGTTCCTGCTCTTGTTTTTCCATGATAGTCGGCTGTAGCGTGTACAGGATTGTATGTTTTCAGCCCTGAACGGGGGGCTGCAGGTTGGTATAGCTCTCGAAAGTAGTAAGTTCGGCCAGAAAGGTTAATTTGACCACACCGATGGGGCCGTTTCGCTGTTTGCCGATAATGACCTCGGCAAGACCACGATTGGGGTTGTCATCGGCCTTGTTGTAGACCTCGTCCCGGTAAATAAACATGATCACATCAGCATCCTGTTCAATGGCCCCTGATTCGCGCAGGTCCGAGAGCTGAGGACGTTTATCGGTACGACTCTCCAGGCTCCGGTTGAGCTGGGACAGGGCAACAACCGGGACATCGAGTTCTTTGGCCATGGCCTTCAGGGATCTGGATATATCGCTGATCTCCTGGGTCCGGTTGTCAATTCCGGATTTCCCCTGCATGAGCTGCAGGTAGTCAACAACCACCATGCCGATATCATGCTCGGATTTAAGACGTCTGGCCTTGGCACGCATCTCCAGGACGGATATACCGGCCGTGTCATCTATGTAGACGGGGGCATCCGTCAACATACCGGTTGCCCGGATCAGTTTGGGCCAGTCGGTATCAAGCAGGCGCCCGGTTCTGATCCGCTGAGAGTCGATACGGCCTATGGAGCAGAGCATACGCAGGGCAAGCTGTTCCATGGACATCTCAAGGCTGAACACGGCCACAGGCACCTTATTAATCAACGCCGCATGTTGTACCATATTCATGGCCAGTGCGGTTTTGCCCATGGAAGGTCGACCGGCAAGGATAATAAGATCAGCCGGCTGCAGGCCTGCCGTCATGCGGTCCACCTCTTCATAACCAGTGGCCACACCGGTAATATGTTCTTTACGATCCGAAAGTTTTGTAATCCGGTCAAAGGCCCGGGGGACAATCCGGGACATTGCCTCAAATCCCCGTGTGTTACGAGCCTGGGCTATTTCAAAGATAGTCTTTTCAGCCTCATCAACCAGGGTCTCAATGTCATCCTGAGCATCATAACAGCGGGCAACAACTTCGGTGCTGGTCTGGATCAACCTGCGCAGAATCGCTTTCTGACGTATTATCCCGGCATGATGAACCAGGGTGCCGGTAAAAGGGATGACGTCCGTGAGAGATGCCAGGTACGCCGCTCCTCCGATCCGGTCAAGCTGGTTTTGATCACTGAGCAGGCCGGTTACCGTGATCAGATCATGGGGTTCCCTTTTTTCAAACAGGGTTACCATTGCCTCATAAATGATTTTATGGGCATCACGGTAAAGATCCTCGGGAGAGAGGATCTCAACGATTTTCAGCAGGGAGTTATCCTGAATAAGGAGAGTGCCGAGGACAGCCTGTTCTGCTTCTACATTTTGCGGCGGCACCATTTTGGCACTCGACGTCATGGGGGAAGCGGGAGGCTGGCTGTACATAATTTGAGTACTCATTGGTGGGGCAAGGGAAACGTAAGCGCTACATTAACGACACTCTTGGTGTAACTTCTCAATAAGTGGTGGTAAAATACCTGGATCCCCGATAACAACATTCGGGGATGACGATCGTAATTGCAAGCAACTCCGTCATCCCGGCATGTTGTTAGCCGGGATCCATAAAGTAAGACACCGTACTTGTCACCACTTATTGAGAAGTTACCTCTTGGTTTGATAACACCTTGAAATGTAAGAGTTTCAGGAACCCACTGCTGTGCGTGATCAAGACACCGATAATACCCCTGAATATCCGGGGGTTTGAGCGCGTTCAGCAGGGTGTTCATGGAGCGCTTACAGAAAAACCACGACGTACAGGCGGAATACCGGTAGATGGCTGCAGGCAGGTGTCCACAAAATAACTGCGGATCCGTTCTGTCGGGAGACAGGAGCAGATCCGCAAAATCGAGCAGGAAAAACCGTTGGGTTATTCCTCTTCTACATCGACCTCCGGTACAACCTGAACCGTAACCTCAGTGGTCATCTGATAGCCGACCTTGATGGCTATCTTTGATTCGCCAATGGATTTGATCGGCTCTGCAAGGATAATAGATCTCCGGTCTACCCGAACACCTAATTCCCCGAGTTTTTCTGCAATATCAGCGGTGTTGACGGAACCAAAGAGTCGGTTCTCTTCACCAACCCGACGGGCAATGGCAACGATCATGCCTTCGAGCCGGGAGGAGAGTCCTTCAGCGCTCTTTCTCTCTGTCTCAAGGCGTTTGGCAATGGCCTCCTGTTCTTTTTGAAGTCGTGCCAGGCTGGCCTTATTAACACCGGCAGCCAGATTCTGCGGGATCAGATAGTTACGAGCATAACCCGCTTTTACTTTGACAACCTCGCCCTCACGGCCAAGTGTATCTATTGTTTTTTTCAGTATAACTTCCATTGTCTTATCCTCACCTGTTTCATGGGGTCAATTATTTGTCTCTTTATCACCGGCCAGTTTACGGAAATCAATCCAGATATCTCCAATTCCAATGACGGCCAGCAAAAGCAGTCCGTAACTCTGAACTGCAAGAATAACATATAATACAATACGTAAATAGCCTGGAACCTTCCAGCGATCAAGGAGGTGGATGAACACCGCCATTCCCTGGAAAAAATAGATTATCAATGAAACGATAACCAGGCAATACCCTGCATCTTTTATTGTGCCGCTGCCGACAAACGACAGGATCGCCGCTAATATCACCAGCCAGACAAGTTTTTCCGGCAGTTGCCATCGACTGTATCTCGGCCAGGCGGCCAGATCCGGTTTCAGTCGAAGCAGCAGGTTATTGCCGATAACCTGATTCAGCCAGACTGTTATGATCACTGATCCGGCCAGCAACCCGGGCAGTATCCGGGGCAGAAAGTCCTGAATTCCGGTTATAATCTGCTCCAGCTGGTACAGTACATCTGCAGGAAGTTCCGAACTTTTACGGTATATCTCTATAATCTGGCCAAAGGAGTTGTCCAGCATGGTCAGCAGGCTGGTATACGGATTTATTCCTGCAAGTAAACCGTATACTCCCCAGAATACAACCCAGCTCAGTCCCAGGGTAATTATACCTTTTGCAGCAGCTGTTACCGGATCCTCCAACCGTTGGGCACTTCGGTATAAACCGAACCCGAGCGGCAGCATGGCCATGCCGAATACAATAAGCAGCAGCTGGTTGAGAAACAGAGCGCCTGCCGCCGCAAGAATCAAACCGTTTCGTATGTACAGCGTTGCCTGCTTTTCATCGTTTAAGGTCTTGAAAAGAAAAAAGACCGGGACCGCAAGCAGTCCGTTCATCCATCCGAACAGGGATGGAATCGCCACCGGTATGAAAAAGGCAGCAGCTATGAGCAGGCTGGGCACGGCTGTAAATGCGGAACCTCTCTGCCGACCGGAGTCAGGCTGTACCATTTAATACCGGTGGTCTGGTGTTCAGTATTGAGTCGAACCGGTGTAAGGCATCAGGGCAAGATGACGGGCACGTTTAATGGCCTCGGTCACTTGACGCTGATGGCTGGCACAGGTTCCGTAAATACGTTTTGGTATGATTTTGCCGCGTTCGGTAACAAAATTTCTCAAGGTTTTAACGTCCTTGTAATCAATAACCAGTTCCTTGTCCGCACAGAAGCGACATACCTTACGACGGGAAAATACTCTTTTACGTGGAGGCATAATAAAATTCCTTATAATATATTCTAATCCGGTTCAGGATTATTCTTTTGTTTCTTCGGCTTCTGCAGGAGCTGTTTTTTCAACGGGCTCGGTTTTCTCGGTTTTTTCCTGCACCTTGGCCCCGGCTTCTCCGGTTGTTGCCTGTTCTGTCTCTTCAGTTTCAACAGCCTCTGCAGCGGCAGCCCTGGCAGCAATCTTTTCTATAGCCTCGTTGACACCCGCCTCATCAATGGCATCGGCCAGCTTGATGGTCAGGTAGCGGAGCAACCGGTCATCGATGCGGAAAATTCGTTCAATCTCGGATACAGTAGTTCCATGAGCTGCAAAGTTCATGTACACATAATATCCCTGAGCTTCTTTTTTGATTTCATAGGCCAGTTTTTTGATGCCCCAGCGGTCAATGTCGATGATGGCACCGCCGTCATCGGTGACAATGGCGTTGGTACGCTCGATGATTTCGGTGAACTGGTCTTCGCCCAGATTTGGGCGGAGAATGTACGTGGTTTCGTAATGACGCATGATTCCTCCTCGTGGTCATAAAGGCCCTCGCTTCCATCCTGTCGGGGAGAGCGAGAAGGTTAATAAATGGAACACCTCATATAACATTGCATGCTCAACAGTGTCAATAGAAATAAAATGTAACCACAGCGGTATAAGCGTTCCGGGACAGAAATTGGTCTATGATCAATGATGGCTTTCAGTCCAGGTCATGAAAGTCGGAGCGAATGTTGTCATTGTTCTCTCTAAATCCCTCGGCATCTCCATAATCCAGGAAATAATTATAGCGACTGTGGTTGATTCCGGTTCGGTGGGCATGCTTGATCGGGCACCAATACTGCTCTGTCCGGCCTGCTATTTCCTGAACATAGCCGATAAGGCCATTGAAATATCCGCAGTAGCAGCAGTTGATCTTTTCAATCAGATTCAAATAGCTCAGATATTGTCGGTCTATAATAATATAATCAGCGCGCTTTACTTTCGGGATGCGATAGATTGGAAAGCAGATCATCTGAAATATGGTTACAATCAGGTCCATGAACAGGCATGGCAGCAGGCAGGACCAGATCACCGGTACGGTGAGTATATTCAGCAGGGCCGCGTCGCTTAAATAACGATGGATTGTTTTTACAAGACGCCTGTTCTTCTCTTGTACTTCCTGTTGAAAATAGACCTTTTTATTTTTAACCTCGTAAAAATACAGTTTTTCCTTTTTCTGCATTTCAACGAGGAGTTCATTTTCAAGCTGCTTGATCTTGGTCAGCAGGTCCTGCAGTCTGTTGTTCATTAAAAGCCCACTGTTAACTGAAGCCAGAATTTTTGGGTATCGGTTTTATATTCATCGGCATTGTAGTCGGCATAGGCTGCCTGGATCGTATAATGTCCGGCAAATTTTTTGGTCAGCATGGTATCAAATTCCGTGCCGTAGTCGGCACCGCCTTCATCGGCCTGGAAGTCATGGTAGATCAGCTTAAGCTTGTAGCCGCCTAAGTCGGCACCAAGCATGCCGTACAGATCCTGGAGTCCTGTGGGGGGTGCTGTCAGAAACAGGTCGGCCCAACCGTTAAAGCCGTGGTTTGTTCCCAGCGGGGTTTTAAAGGAGATGTCGTTGTCTGATCCCAGGACCTCATAGCCGATTTTGCCGGTGATGTCGGTCAGCATGGAGCCGTTGTTTGGTGCCAGCAGGCCGCCGATAAAATGATAGTAGTCGGCTGAGTAATCTTCCGGATTGTCCTGGTAATCCGACTGGCCGGCATATTCTGCTGTGTAGAGCAGTTTGAGGTTGTCCGACACACCTGCCTTGCCGTTAAAACGCAGTCCCATGGTCTGGGTGGAAAAGGCGTACTCAAATGGTCCTGAATCATCAGGGTCACTGTAATCCAGCCAGTAGCCGTAGGCGGTCAGGGCACCGATGCCGTTAAAGTTATAGCTCAGGTTGACTATGGGCGAGTCCATGTTGACGTCCGTGCTTAAAATCGTTCGCACATTCCAGATATAGCTGAGGTTGGCGGACAGGGCACCGAGCGAGGTGTTGAGGAGGTTGGCCGCGTCAA
Organism: Desulfobulbaceae bacterium; assembly: GCA_015486315.1. Classification (GTDB taxonomy): domain Bacteria; phylum Desulfobacterota; class Desulfobulbia; order Desulfobulbales; family Desulfobulbaceae; genus Desulfobulbus_C. The sequence continues at coordinate 927 of WFRY01000108.1, read as the reverse complement.
AGGTCTGCTCCAGCTGCCGCCAGCCTACTGCGCCGACAAAACGCTGGTTATCCAGCAGTATTTTCTGACGACCGGCCTTGATCACTGTGTCCGGGATGGTGTCAAAGGAGAGCCAGCCCTGGTTCAGTTCACCTTCGGCCGGGTCGGCAATAACCGCATACTCTGTTTTACCGTTTGATTTATCGTTATAGTCTCTTGAAAATACCGGTGTGTTGCCCTCGAACTCGGCAAAGGCCTGGAACCCGGCGAATTTCGGAGTCAAATAGCCCAGGCGAAGCCGGATGGGATCACCATTGCTTGTCTTGGTTCCATCTTGTTCCACATGTTCAAAACGGTAGCGCAGGTTGAGCTTGATCTGTCCCCAGTCACCATGCAGGGCATCTGCAATCGGATCACCTGCCGGGGGCTCGGCTGCAAATGAAATTCCGGCGGTTGCCAGCAGGGCAAGCCCGGCAGTTGACAGCACACCCTTGAGAAGACATGATCGTCTGTAGCTCTTGCTGTTCCACTTCTTCATCTCTCTTCCTCCTGCAAATAGTGAATGCTGCTCATGAGATAATGCCTGCTGTTAATAAGTAAGTATATCCCCGGGCCTGTGGGAATGCAAATTTCACCTTGACCGGTCAACGGGTGTATTTGCTGCAATCAATGCAACAATCCGTAAAAAGGGATTTTCTGCGCAGGAAGCAGTTAAAGATCAGGGGCCGGTCAAAAATAACTTCGTAGAAATGCGGAGATAATGTGAAATTATTTTTGACGGTACCCTTAGTTTTTTTGTAACTACTCAGGCCTGTTATGAAAAAGTCGTTAAATAACGGGATGTAACTGTTCAGGGGTGCGCCAGATGTTCATAAGCAGCCCGATCAGCTATACACCAGGTATGCTGGGCGGGCTGATCATGGACAGATGGTGTGCCCCTGAGCAGTT
>WFRY01000107.1 GCA_015486315.1 Desulfobulbaceae bacterium | reverse complement strand
GGGTGGCGGGGTTCTTCTTCACGCGGTTATGGAAGAGAGCCCCGGAGGAAATCCTGGCCCGCGGGTTGCTCGGATCCAGATAGGGATCTGGCCAATAACGGAGCCAGCGGCCAGCCAGGGAATCGGCCAGATCAAACTCTTGATCACTGAGGCTGCTCACTCCAAAGGGCAGGGTCGGGTAGTAGACCTTATCCAGTTGAAAGAGGACAGTAACAGGCCACTCCAGGCCTTTTGCCTTATGCCAGGTCATCACCTGCACGGTGTCCTCTCCACGCACCACGGCCTGGGTTACCTCGTCTTGGTCCGCCAGCCAGGTCAGCATTCCAGCCGGGCTTACTCCCCGGCCTTCTGCCGTACAGCCATCCATATATTGGACACAGGTACAGCGCAGGCTGTCGATGTTTACCAAACGGCTCGCACTACGTCCCCAGGCCTGGCAGAGGGTGCGGATGTCGATGGTGTCCATGGCCAGATCAAGGATCTCCAACGGCCCTGCCATATTCAATGCCTCTCCTGCCTGTTCAAGGAAGCCATAAATAGACTGTTTCTGGTCACCCGCCCAGACAGATTTTTTGGCCAGGGCTGCCAGCCTCAGAAATATGGCAAGCTGGATGGGGCTGGTATCCTGAAATTCATCCACCAGGATCAGGTCGAGCTGTTCAGCCAGTATCTCAGCAGGTCCGGTCATCTCCAGCAGATCAAGGGGTCGGGCCTCCTGGTCAATAAAATCAAGGGATCCGGCTGTCTGGAATATGGTCATACAGAGCCTCCGTTCATCCCTGCAGATATCAATACTGTACAAAACTCCCGGACAAGTACCATTAAGCAGAATCATTGATCCGTATCACGCGGTTCGCTTTGAAGGAGACTGGTATGTTGTCCGCCATTGTCACCTGCGAAAAGAGGTCAGAACCTTCAGCCTGTCGAGAATGGTAACGGCGAAACAGACCGGCGAATCTTTTGTCATCCCGAACAATTTTGACTTTCAAAAACTGTCAGGAAGCCGTTTCGGTGTACACTGGGGAACAGAAGAAATCAACGTAGTCATTCTTTTCAGCAAACGTGTTGCCGATTATGTCAGGGAGAGAATCTGGCACCCAAGCCAGGCAATAACAGAGCATAACAACGGTGAGGTCAGCCTGAAGCTGACAGTAAATCACTTGTTGGAACTGAAGCGATGGATTTTATCCTGGGGAAACGAGGCTGCTGTTCTCGCACCGGACGCCCTTGCCCGGGATATCAGGCAGACATTGCTCAATGCCGCAAGCAACTACCTGTCAAATTGATTACGATTGCTCTTGCCGCATATTTACGGTATTCTACATTTTTTTATAAAAAAAATAGTATATCTCTCTTTTCACATGCATAATGACTGTATTCGGAGTGCGGTTTTATGGCCGATCCTTTAGAAAAACAGGTGCTGACTGAGCTGAAAAAAGGCACCTCCAAACAACAGCTTCTCAAAAAACTTACAACAGCGGATAACCGCGATGACCTCGTCTGGTACCTCAACCAGTTCCCCACGGACAAGGGACGCCGGGAGAATCGTTGGGTCAACCTACTGCTGGTCATTGTCCTGCTGGCAGTAACCTTGAACACCCTCTATTTTATAGCCATGATCCAGCTTAAGGCCCTGGCCGTTGACCGGTTTTCTCCCATGCTGCTGCTTGACCTGATTGTACCGGCTATTAATTTTTTTGTGCTGAGTAAAATTATCCGTTTTCACCACCAGGGGTATCAGTTCATGACCGTACTCGGCATCCTGGCCCTGTTCAGACCTGAAAACAGATACATGCCCAACCTTGCCCTGTACCTCGTTATTATCGGTCTGTCTGTTTTTCTGCTGCTGCGTCTTTTCCCCAAAAAAGAACGAATCAATGATTGAAAATCATAGACGTTCTCTACTGTTGTTCTATATTATTTGCGCGTAATATCAACAAACTGGATATAAAACAGACCTGCTGAATGTTGTATGAATGATCGGTTTTCTGCATAGATTGACGATGTCTGGCTGGTATAAAAAAATCCAAAAAGAATTGACAGCACCCAAAAACATTGTTTAGTTAAATACTGTAATTCTTATCTTTATAACAGTATCCAGCTCCCCATGGAAAAAAATGGTTTATACTCAGGTAGAAGACTTGGCCCTGCTGCTCAAGTCCATCGCACATCCTCTTCGTCTTAAAATACTCTGCCTGCTCCAGGATCGGGAACTTTCGGTCAGCGAAATCCGTGATTCCGTGGAAACAAGCGGGGCCAACATTACCCAGCACTTAAATATTCTGCGTAATCAAGGGATTATTGATTTCCGCAAAGATGCAAACTTTATCTACAATCGTATAGCTGATGAACGTATCATTGAGCTTATGAAAAGCATGCAGCAACTGTTCTGCAAGACAG
>WFRY01000106.1 GCA_015486315.1 Desulfobulbaceae bacterium | reverse complement strand
TGGTAGGCGGCGCCCCGGCAGCCGTAGCATTCATCGGATTTTTCACAGTCGTGGCATTCGCCCTTAATCATCTGTCGGAAGTTTTTCAGGTTGTTGATCACCTCACTGTTCCTCAGAATCTCGGCCAGTGAGTTGTTGCGAATATTGTCCAGGGCAATGGTGACCCCCACGCAGGGCATAACATTGCCCGTAGCTGTAACCACGCACGAAACCTGGTGGCGCATGCATTTATTACCTACCAGAGGGGGTTGGGGCTCCCATTGGCGGTTAAATTCCTCCCGGTCAATGATTGATAGCTGAGTAAAGAGTTCCTTCAACTCGTGGCCGCCCACATGCAGCCAATCATTTTCCAGGGCATTGGCCTGTGGTGTGATAACCTCAAAGTAAGGTTCAATATTCTCACGCCGTAGCCAGCGCCACATTGCAGGCAGCTCTTCAATATTCTGACGGCAGATTACTGTAGAAACGGCAAGAAACAACTTCTCGGCAGGATAACCGGCCCGCTGCAGGGCGGCCAGAGCCCTGCTGATAATAGCATGTGCTCCTTTTTTCCCGGCTAAAAAATCCTGCTGTCTACTGTCGCGGGAGTTCATTTTCAGGGCAACCCGTACCTGTTCTTCGGCAAGGATCGTTGCCAGTGCATCGTCAATACCGGTACCATTGGTGAATAATTCGATTGCAAGTCCGTGGCTGCCAAGAAAGCGGAGCATTTCAACCAGGTGCGGATATATGCTGGGTTCTCCTCCCAAGATGATTATTTTGCGTGCCCCCAACTCCTTTGCCTGAAGGATGATATTTTTTATCTCGGCTCTGGAAAGTTCATTGCTGCATTCACTTTTATCGGCAACGTAGCAGTAGGAACAGTTAAAATTACAGATACGGCTGAACTCAATTTCCATGGACAGCAGGCGATCAGCGGCTGCTGCCTCCTTTATTTCCTGCTCCGTAAATTCAAGATTGTATATCTGCATTTACCTAATATCCTTCAAGATCACTGAAATTGTTCATTTGATTCCAGCGCTGTACCTCACGTTGGTAGCGTCCCTGCCAGCCATATTTTTTCATGACCCGTCGATAGTGAAGCTTTAAAAAAGGTTTGAACAGAAAACGCCAGATTGAGGTCCATGCCCACCCCTCACCGCGGGCCTGGGCCGGGGGATTCCACCAGCCCAGGACAACCTGGCGCTGGTACCAGAACTGATACTGGAGTTCTTCGGAACTCAGATGCCTGGTCCGCACGTTGGCCCACAGGCCGTTGTATTTTTTTAAATCTGTCCTGTTTGTCACCAGGCCGTCGTTGATCAACTGCTCCCGCATGCCGGTCTTTGGATACGGGGTGATGATCTGGCAGTAGGCTGCATCGGCCTTGATGTTCTTGAAAAACTCATAGTTTTCCCTGATGGAATCGGCATCGTCATCGGGAAAGCCAAAAATAAGCCCGCCGATAACCATCATCCCGTATCTATGACACAGATCAATCGCCTTGCGTGAGGCGGCCACGATATCCCCCTTGCCGGCAACGCTCAGGTTTTTCTTTGAACCGTTTTCGATGCCGAGAAAGACGGAACGAAAGCCTGCCTCAGCCATTTTCTTTACCATCTCCTCATTCTGGGCCATGGAGATGCAGTCTGCCTGGACGACCAGATTCAGTTTTCGGTAGCCCCTGGCAATGATGGCATCACAAAGCTGGATGACCCGTTTGGGATTTAAGACCATATTGTCATCGGTGATAAAGGCCCAGCGGGTCTTCTTGTTGTAATAGATGTCGTCCAGGTCTTCCAGAACCCGGCTGATGGGAAAGGTGCGAAAGCTCCGGCCATACATATGCCGTATGCTGCAGAAATTACAGGAGCGGGTACAACCTCTGGAAGTCTCCAATACTTCAATCTTGGAGTTGACTATATGGTAGCCCCAGGTCAGGCGCCGCTTGTCGCGAATCGGCGGTTTGAGGGTTGAAAGGTCAAGGTTGTCCGCCCTTGGGTTGTGAATAAATTCGTTGTCTCGCTTATAGGACAGACTGGCGATATCTTCAATGTGGTCGTCACCGGCCAGAGCATTTGTCAGACGCCTGCATGCCTCTTCCCCTTCGCCCCGGATAATGAAATCAATCCACCGGGCCTCTCTGGAGGCTGTAATCTCTTCATGCATCAGGGTGGCGTGATAACCGCCGATCACGATTTTGACTTCAGGTCGCAGTTCTTTGATCAGGTGGGCTATCTTGACGCAGGTGTCGTACTGCCAGGCCATGGCAGAGAGACCGATAAGATCGGGTTTAATCTTGTTGATGGTTTTACTGAGATATTTTTTGATTGTCCGGCGTTTGCGGATCAGATCTACCAGGAACACATCATGCTGCGGATCGATATTTCCTCCGATGGAGGCAATACCGAGGTTGGGCAGGTGGAACGCCGCCTCATGGATGATGATCGGCACTACATCGGGCATGGATATCAACAGGACTTTCATAGTATGGGTATCAGTATGGCCCGCGAGTTATGAGGTAGAGTATTCTGATCCGCCCTGCAGGAGAAATGTCTGCCGGATGCGGTTTTCGAGCTCGATCAACGACATTGATTCCCCGGTAAGGGGGTCAATGCGATCAACTATGTGGACGCTGATTGTGTTGCTGATCCGTGTATTAAATAAAAACTTTCCCGGTGTGAACAGCTTTTCAGTTCCGGTAAGGTGAAGAATATATATCGGCGCCTTGCACAGTCTGGCAATTTTAAGGGCCCCTCTGTTCAGGCGTCCAATGTTGCCGTCCCGGCTCCTGGTGCCTTCCGGAAAGACAAAAAGATTGCCGCCGGCTGCCAGATAGTCACTCATCTGTTCTACCTGATCTATCATCATCAACCCATAACTGCCCTGGCCATCGGCAGGGAAATAGCCGGCATTGCGAATAAGCCAGCCAAAGACCGGCACCTTGAAAAATTTGGTTTTGACAATGGTTTTCTGTCGTTTAAGTAGAGATATAAGCAGGATGGGGTCAAGGTAGGAGAGATGATTGCAGATAATAACAGAGGCGTTGATCTCCGTGATACGCTCATCAACCTCCCATCTATGCCGGGGCGCGATGATCCTGACAAGCCGAAAAAATCCCCGGTAAAAGGAGCTTGTCAACTGTTGGAAAGCTGTTTCCCGCTGCGGAGAGAACAGGTAGGCAATGATATACCTGTGGGAGTATAACAGAACAAAGCCGATGGTGAAATAGAACCAGCAGACCATGGTGACGGCAAAATTGATCAGTCTGTCCAGCAATCTGTCCACCACTCTGCTCATCACCGGTTCAGGCGGCTGTTTCCCGGCCGTTTCTGATCATCAGGCAGGTGTTGACCCCGCCAAAGGCAAAGTTCTGGATGGCGGCCACGGAAATTTGCTGTTCGCTGAGTTCACGGGCATGGTTGAGCATGCTGCAGCGGGGATCGACCGTGTCCAGGTTCAGGGTGGGGGCGACAAATCCCTGCTCCATCATGTAGAGCATCAGGGTAAGCTCAATTACTCCGCAGGTCCCCATGGTATGGCCCATGTAGCTTTTCAGGCCGGTGACCAGCGGTCTGTTGCCGTACACCGCGTCAATGGCCTGGGATTCGATCACGTCTCCCATCTTGGTGGCCGTGGCATGGGCGCTGACAACGTCGACGTCCTGTGCCTTGATTCCGGCATCGTCCAGGGCCAGCTGCAGGGTTGCGGTTATGCCGTCCAGATTGGGCAGGATAAGATCGCCGCCGTTGTTATTGCAGCCGAAACCAATGACCTCGGCCAGGATGGTCGCCCCCCGTTTTCTGGCCGACTCATACTCCTCAAGCAGTACGGCGCCGCCGCCTTCACCCACGACCAGTCCGTCACGCCGGGTATCAAAGGGGCGGGGCGTACACTCCGGCTGGTCGTTAAAGTCCACGGAACAGGCCAGCAGGTTATCAAAAACAGCAACTGTTGTCGTGTCGTACTCATCGGCTCCACCGCAGATCATGGCGTCCTGCATGCCGTATTTGACCATCTCGTAGCCAAAGCCGATGGCCTGGCTGGAGGTGGTGCAGGCGGTTGACGAGGCGATCACCCTGCCGGTGATACCGAACATCCTGGTGATGTTCACGGCAGTGGTATGGACCATGGAACGGAGATAGTCCACTGCGCCGATGGAGGAGAATTCTTTATCCAGGTTGTTGAAAAAGGTCTTATAGATATTGCGCTGCACGGTGGGGCTGCCGTGGGTGGAACCGAATGCCACGCCAAGCCTGCCCGAGGTGATGAACTCCTG
>WFRY01000105.1 GCA_015486315.1 Desulfobulbaceae bacterium | reverse complement strand
CTATAGCCCCTCTATGCGGCCAGTCACGACCGTGCGAAGATGCGGTGCCCCTGATCACTTACATTAAAAAAGGAGAAAAAGAGCAGGGATGATTGTATTATTTTTTTGAGAGATTTCCCCCCTGTTTCGTCCACTCTGCCACTGAATTACGGCCCCGGCGGAGCCGGGTAGGTCGTAGGCGATAAATCCTGAATTAATTGTATTTATGACCAGCTCATAATCAGGATCTGCATCGATATTGGCAATAGTGGGGGCCGGCAGAGCACCGTTCACATGGTGACTGGAAGATTTTGGCTCAGGCAGATTCTGTTCATGAACGACATTACCTTGACAGTCCAGAATGTGTAGCTTGCCAAGACGCATACCGGAGTCCGTCTTTTGGACAAAGGAGGTAAAGATGACTTCACTGCACCCGTCTCGATCAAGGTCAGCCACCACAGGTTCTGAGGCAAAGCGATAAAAGCCCTCGGAGCTGTTGTAAATGGAATAGGGCCAGTTATGGTGTTCGGTTTTATCCAGCCAGAATGCGTGCATCCGGCCATCATAGGCCGGGAAGAGTATTTCTTTTCTGCCATCAAAATCAAGGTCGACCACCACGGGATTGGGCTGACAGGTTTCAATAATATTATAGTCTTCACTCAGTGGGGCACCGGTATCAACCGGCGGTGTCTCCCAGTTCCAGCCGTTTTTATTGAAACGGCTGCGGTCGGCGTTAAATATGTACACTCCTGTATATTTACTGGGCGGGTACCCCTGGAAACAGTCGTACACATTTCCTGTAACAATCACCTCGTTGATATTATCGCCGTCAACGTCGGCAATCACAGCGGCACCCTCGGCAAAATTGGTGCGATAGCTCTCTACCCGTTCCCCTGAGCACGATCCCCAGCCGCGCAATTCCGGAATAATACTCTCCCAGACACCGACACCGCCCCATTTACGACCGTTATACATGGAGTGTGTCGGTAACTGTACGCCGTCAGGTTGATAAGCACAGATATTAATAACATCAGAGGGCACAATTATTTCTTCTATACCATCACCATCAAGATCGCCGGCAGCACCATTATCGTTGAAGACACCATAGGCGGCACCGGAGTCATTACTGAGCTGCGGCCATCCCGGACGCAAGCTGCCGTCATGTTCATAAACCCAGGTGTTTATTTTGTTATCTGTGGCGCCGGTAATAATGATTTCATCTGTTCCGTCTCTGTCAAGGTCACTTACCACCAAGCCCCGCAACTCATTGGTCGTGGGATGTTTCGGCCAACCTGATTTAAAATAGCCCTGATTATCATATACGGAAACATAGCCGCCGCCATGGGCAGTTATGATTTCCGGCGTTTTATCCCCATCAACATCTTTGATCCAAATCCCGGGCCAGGTTCGGTGGCTGTACCCGGGAGGACTGGTAAGGTCCTTACCCGGATCAACCCTCCAGAGTACTTCACCGGTGGCACCTTGCAAGGCCACGACGGAATAAGCGGAAGCGATAACTTCCATGGTGCCGTTTCCATCTAAATCCGCCACAGCCGGGGAAGAATACCAACCCGTTTCACACCATGAAGAGTAGCAGCCACCGTTTTTCCATTTTAATACAGGAGAATTCACTACAGCCCCGACCTGCAGTGCACAACAGAGATAACACACGACAAAGGGAAAGAATTTTTTCACAGAATTGTTGCTCATGATATGCCTGCAATAAATTTTCTGTTTGCCTGGGAGTCTCTTCCCTTCTTTACCTGATCTCAAACGAAAATGTTGATTAAATCAACAGACGCATCAATCCAGGAGTGAAATAATCTTCCAGCCCCTCTGTTTGGCAATCCCGGCCAGTTTTTCATCCGGGTCTACGGCAATAACATGGTCCACTTCTTCCATGAGGGGAAGATCGTTAAACGAGTCACTGTAAAAATAGCTGTCGTCAAGAGATGTGTTATTCTGCCTGAGCCATTGCTTTAATCTGGCGACCTTACCTTCTTGGAAACAGGGAATACCTTCAATCTCCACAGTGTAGTGCCCATCGATAATTTTTGGTTCCGTCGCCAGCAGATTATCGATCTCAAAGGCCTTGACAATAGGACGGGTTACAAAGCTGTTTGTTGCCGTAATGACAAGTGGTGTATGTCCCTGGTCTTTATGGTAACGAATCAGTTCTCTGGCCTTGTCGCCCATTTTGGGGCGAATAACGGTTTCCATGAATTCATGATGGAGAATGTCTAATTCTTCCATGGACCGTTCTGCCAACGGTTTAAAGCAGAATGTCGCAAATTCGTAAATATCAAGAGTTCCCTGCTTGTACTGTTCGTAAAATGCAAGATTAACGGACTCAAATTCTGCTTTATCCACGAGATTTTTTCTGACTAAAAAACATCCCCACTCGTAATCGCTGTCACAGCTGAGCAAGGTGTTATCAAGATCAAACAGAGCTAATGTCATATTCCTTTGTACCAGATTTAATTTTCGCTGTTTTTTGTACTTTCTTAATCAAGCAGTAAAACATTTTCAGGAGTCTATCGCCATACGATAAACCTGTCAATTTAACATATGATGAACGTAGCCGGATCAATGGCCGTGCTGAACGGTACAAAAACGGTAATTTTTCCTGATCGCTGAAGTACAGAGTGACCTTCTGTCAAGATTACAATATTCTGTTATAAAGAGAAAAAATAGTAGATCGAAGTCTGCGCTTATCTTCCGATAAAGGAACTCGGGAATGAACAGTAGTGGGCAGTACTCTGATTGGTGATAATATAACGGAGTTGCAAGCCTCGTCATCCCCGAGAAGGCGGGGATCCATAACCACCTGGAAAAACTGGATCGGAGTCTCGCCCCTCGCTACCTCCCGCCTACGCGGGAATAACGTGTAGCCGGCGATAAAAAGTCTTTACG
>WFRY01000104.1 GCA_015486315.1 Desulfobulbaceae bacterium | reverse complement strand
CTTCCTGAATCACTTTTTTCGGTTTGTGGAGATTCATCGTTTTTCCTCGGCTTCTTTTATGAATTTTTTTATTTCGGGCTCGATGCGTTGTAATAGAAGATTCCATGCGCGGCCTTTGTAGCCTGCTGTAATCATCACCACGTTTTCACCTAACCGATGAAAAAATACTGTCTGGCTGTTAGGGATTGTTGCATAACGATATATTGGGGAATGATACCGACTATCCAGTTTACCAAAATCAGGATCAGCTAAAGCCTTTTGCTCGACTTCGGCAATTTGATCCATTGTTCGCATTGCAACAGGCTTACCCCATTTACGTACACTATATTTATAGATACGGACAAGGTCTTCATCGTATCGTGGCGTATACAGAATATCAGGCATTATCTTCTTCGCGTATTTCTCGTTCAGCACGTTCAATGATTTCAGACATTGGCCGTTTACGGTAATTTCCTGTTGCTAACTGGGCGTAGCCTTCCAGTAATCCAGCTTCCAGGTCGTATGGTTCCTGTTCGGCCATATCATGCCGGATAAGGTCGCGGATATATTCGCTCTGATTTTCATACAAACCTTGTGGGCCGATAACAGCTTGTAAATGTGCGGCCATTGGGCCTTTAACCCTGACATTTATCCTTGTTTCTTCCTGTAGTTGTGTAGGCATATTCATTTTTCCTTTCTGATTGCGTTTCTTTGTATTCTATTACATGTCGCGTTGTACGTCAACAGGCCGCGACAACGCTAAAAGAGTAGGCATGGTTATAGCGAAACCTAGTGAGAAAAAGTGACCCTGAATTGTTGGACAGAATCGAGGCAAAGTTTAGACATTGATAATGGCAGTTTCAATCTATCCTAGCCTGTCAAGGCTTAACCTTCTTCCTGATTACAGAAATGAGCTTAGGCCCGACAATTGCCGACCTCAATTATTCTGAAGCACCCTTTTTCTTCTTCAAAGGGAGTACCATTTGGGAGCATTGCAGGCTTTCAAATTCGGGGTCCTTATGAACAATGGTCGCTTCTTCCATAATAGCCGTTGCTGCTATCCATGCATCGGCCAGTGAAAGGCGCTCGGTAGCCTTAACAGTTGCAGCTTTTTCAAGCAATGATGGGGTTTCGTGCATTATCGTCAATGGTAATGACTGAACCTGCTCATATGCAAGTCTTCCCTCCTGCTCGCCCTCGTCTTTCCACACTCTGTATAAAACCTCCATCAGCGAGATAAAAGAGATCAACACTTTCACCTTGCCACGTTCCGCGCGATAGAGAAGGTCTGAAACTTGTTCAGCACCGGGCTCATTATCCCGTAAAGTGAGAATTGCTGACGTATCGAAGACATAGCATTTCATTCGTGCACCCGGTCTGCAAGCCTTTCCTCCAATAGCCGGGCTGTTGCCCCCCCCTTCCCTTTCCCTCGAAAGGCAGCGACAGGGTCTTTTTTCACGGGCACAACCCGAATTGTATTATCCTCAACAAACCACTCCAGGCCATCTGAAGGTGCAATTTGGAACTGACGACGTACCTTTGCGGGAATAACTGTCTGGCCTCTTTTGGTAACTGTGCTACGCATAATTTCACCTCCCCTTCTTGAATTACTTTTACGGTAAAATTGTAATTCATTGTTGAAGGGTAGTCAAGTCAAGTCACCTTGTCATAAGAATTGGGGAGAAACAGGTCACGTTTTAGGGAGGTATCCATCAAAAGATTTCCAATGGCAGGAACAATGATTAAAGAAAAACTGCATACAGGCCGCAGGCCTAATTTACCACAGGCCTGGCGCGGCTTGTGCCCTGGCGACTTATATATTTTAAATCAGGGTAACTATTCAGGAGCACCTTATCTTCGCCCATTTAAGCCTGCTCGAGTAGCACAAGTACGCTTCACAGTCTTAAATGAACAGGTAAGCGTAGACTCCGAATCTAAGGCCCTCCTGAACAGTTACAGGACGGTGGTTTTGCAAGTTTTCTGCACCCACCTGAATAGTTACAAATCAGGGAACTGCACAAGACGTGACAGGCCGAGGATTTTGTTGTGGTCCAGTGCGGCGTCCGGCTGGAGGGTGGCAGAAGGGACAAAGCTGAAATCACCTCGGCATTGGACATTAACAGACGGAGCGACGCCACGCTAAAACGGGGATTCAAAATAGTAAAAGACCGGACAGGCAGGCTTCCCGCAGGAGCGGAGTGTGCCGGACTGGAGTGCTGTGCTGTTTGCAGCGCCCAGGCCGGGGCACGCAGAGACAAAGGGTAGACTGCCTGAGCAACGACAGTTAGTGTTACCGGTCCGCTGTTGTACTCTTTTCGCAAGCAAAGCGCAGCGCTGACCTACCGCAGGCCGGAAATCAGTGTACATGCTTTGCCTGAATTACCGGCCGAGGAATGCGTTGTGCATTAATGCGGCGTCCGCCACAACCATGGCAGGAGGGAATCCCCCTTGCGAAACCAATAACCTTAATGCCTGATAAAAACCCCTTGCAAGGATCAAATTTAATACATAAAATGCCTTATAAGGGTGCACAGATCAAAAAAATCAGGTAAGGCTATGAAAACAGAGCACAGCTATGGCAGAATTATTCGTCAGGAAAGGAAAAATCGGAATTTGAGCATCAGAAGACTGGCAGAGAAGGTGAACATGGCTCCATCCCACCTGAACCGGATCGAAAACGATACCGGCCACACCACTCCAAAAAACCTGCAAAGAATCGCCAATGCCCTTGCGATCAACGAATCAAAACTAATCGAGGCCTGGCTGATCTATAATCTGGAGGGTATCAACTACGACCCTGCCCTGCTCCAGCAGATCCGCAAGCCGGATATGGACTTTGCGCAGATTGAAACCATGTATGGAATTGATAAGGCCCGGGCAGCCTATGACAAAATTACAACCTGTACCACCGGCAAAAAAATGAAGGCCCTCAAACAGGACACGTTGTTTGAGGTACGGCTGGCACTCAAAAACTGCCTAGGGTTGGTCGATGATTTGAGAGAGGGATAGAGCAACTGCTGCGATTCATGCGGTGTGCTCAACATAAGATCTTAGAACAGCGTTTATTTTAGCCTGGTACCCCTTACCCTGTTGTTTGAAAAATTGAAGTATATCGT
>WFRY01000103.1 GCA_015486315.1 Desulfobulbaceae bacterium | reverse complement strand
ATCTTGAATACAAGGTGGCGGAATTTGGCCCACCCCCCCCGCCCGGGATAGTTTCCTACGAATTGATTACCGCTGCCGGCATTGAGGCCGACAACTTCGAAGGTTGTTCACCCTGGACGGGAACCCCTTTCGCAAATAAAGCGGTACTGATCAAGCGCGGTGACTGTTTTTTCAGCGACAAAGTCTTTCTCGCTCAGGAAGCCGGCGCCGCTCTGGTTATTATTTACAATAACGAAAAGGGCGGGGATCATCTGCTAAGTATGGTATCCGCATCCCATGCCGACGAAATTACCATTCCTTCAGTATTCATCAAGCACAGTGACGGTAACGCCTTGCTTAACTGGTTTGATATTCACGGTTCGGCTTCCCGAATTGCAATGGACCGTAATGCTTTCCTGGTCGATACAACTCCCGATTGTCTCAGTGATTTCAGCAGCTGGGGACCGGGGGTCGGTGAAGTCCTGAAGCCTGACATCACGGCTCCCGGAGATGAAATTCTTTCCCAAGGCTACACCCCTTTTGCCAGTGGTGAAAATCGCCACTTTGGCTATGGACAGGCTTCAGGAACTTCAATGGCAGCTCCACATGTTGCCGGGGCTGCCGCCCTGGTTCGCCAGGCCCACCCCGACTGGCCCAACAGTTACATCAAGTCGGCAATCATGACGACTTCCAAATTTCGGGGTATCAAGACGCATGAAGAGCTTCCTGCCGAGCCCCTGGGAATGGGTGCCGGCCGCCTGGATTTGACCCGGGTGACCGATCCCGGCATCATCTGTCAACCGCCGTCAATCAGTTTCGGTCGGCTCACAAAAGGCAAGATCAAATCTCTAACCATAACCGTCACGAATGTATCTCCCGACCCGGAAACCTACACCGTCTCCATTTTTAATCCACAGGCAGCGGACGATGGACACAACTCCGGGGGCCTGGAGGGCGTCAGTTTTTCCCCGGCCCATCTGACTTTGAAAGCTAAGGCCAGCACCACACTTACTTTAACCATTGATACAACGAGTGACGGAATTGACACTGGAGATCTGCAGGGTTTCATAATCCTCACCGGGGGAGATCACAATGCCCACCTCCCGTTCTGGGCCCGAATCGTTAAGCCACCCGTAAAAGAAATTCTGCTGGTTGATAATGATGGCAGCAGCGCCATTAATGAGTTAAAAGATTATCGTAAATATTACACGGATGCCCTTGACAAACTCGGAAAAAGTTATGATATCTGGGATGCTGATGCGCAGCCTTCCGGTAACATCATACCTGTAGCGGCAGAGCTCGCTCAATATCCTGCGATAATCTATTTTAGCGGTGACAACTACCTGAGCTTCAATTATTGGGACCCCGTTGGCAACCTATATGCCAACAGACTGGCTGAATATGCCAACGGTGGTGGTCATATTATTGCTATGGGACAGGATATTTCCGAAATATTTGATAATGATGATAAATTCTTTAAATATATTCTAGGCGGACGTGCATGGAGGGATGAACTGACTGATAAAGAGCTGCCAAAGAATAAAATTGTCGCTCACGATGATGCACCGTCTGTTTTCAAGAATATCCGTCTCGATCTCAGTGATACCGGCGACGGAGCCGGAAACCAGATTTACATTGATGAACTGTACTCCTATCCCTGGCAGGAACATGAGGACGAAGCTTTCTGGCTTACGTATCAGCCTTTGCTCTGTTACCCTCAAGAGAACAACCATCAAGACGGGACTGTAGCCCTGGCACACCGGTACCAGCCCAGCCTGGGAGTTCCAGAGCCGCCTTATGCCGGCCGCTCTATCTATACCAGTTTTGGGCTTGAAGGCATTAACAACCAGGCCAGTTGTACTTCCCGGTCAAAGCTGCTTGGCACTTTCCTTGACTGGGTGGCCGATGAGCCCAAATCCAGGATTATCGAAACAAACAGCTCATCAGTTACCGCAAAGAAGTTTCAGGCTCTGATGGATTCTTCGATTAACTCCCGGGATGAAACTTATTACTGGGATTTCGGTGACGGCAGTAGTCTACAGGGCCCCTTTACCGATAATTCATGTTCTCACGTCTATGCCCGGCCCGGCAACTACCTGGTTCGGGTCGAAACCACCGACAACTGGGGCAACCGGGCGATCGGCAAATATCTGGTCAGCAAACCCAACTGCCTCTACTATCCCCATATTGCGACGGTGGCTGACTGGGAAACCGAGATCTGCATCATCAACTTAAGTGACTCTTCCACCATAACCGGCTCTTTCAAAGCTTACGCTGATGACGGAACTCCGGTTTCCGAAATAGATAATGTCGTCCTGCCGCCCCGGGCCCGGCGTGAAATTACCGTCAGCGCAACCTTTGCCGACCCGGATCGCATCGGCTACATCATTTTTACGGCCTCCGGTGATACGCTGGCCGGCTATACCAAATTTTACATTGCCGGGAACTACCGGGTCGCAATTCCGGCTGTCAGGAAAATTAATCACGATAATATTTTCATCTCCCACGTGGCCTCAGATGACAACTGGTTTACTGGCTTGAGCCTGGTCAATGTTACGGCTTCGGCCCGCACCCTTTTTCTTGAAACTGATAACGGCTTAAAGAAAACCCTGGAGCTTAATCCCGGTGAACACAAGGCGCTGAGCCTCAGGTCGCTGTTTGCCGACCAGCCCCAACCCGGTATCAAGTCGGCGATCATCAGAAATTGTGCCGGAATCATCGGACTCGAACTTTTCGGCAGCGACAAACAGTTGTCCGGTATTTTACTGCAGGATGACAGTGCCACAGAAATTATCTACCCCTATGTCACCTCAACGAACACCTGGTGGACTGGGGTTGTGGCTTACAACTGTGCGGCTGAAACCAGCCGCTTAAATTTTACAACTTTCGATGCTGCCGGTAATATCATGACATCGAATGTAAACTTTAATCTCGACAAGCATGAAAAATTTATGGGTTCTGTTGCCGCCCTTGATTTCCCGGAAACTACCGCCTGGTTCAGAATCAAGTCAGATCAGCCGATGACCGGATTTGAATTGTTCGGCACCGATAACGGCCTGCAGCTGGGCGGCTATTCCAGTGTCGACTTAAGTGCGACCAAGGGCGTATTTGCCAAGTTAGAAAAACAGGGGTTTACCGGCATTGCCATGGTTAACACTTCGTCACTGGATGCCCAAGTCACCCTGACTGCTTACGACAATACCGGACATATGGTGGGAAAACCCCAGACAATTAATTTGGACGGATATGAAAGAGTTGTAGAGGTTGCGGAAAAACTTTTCAACAGCGACATTACCGGAGCGACCTACATAGCCTACAGTTCCGACCGGAAAATTGTCGGTTTCCAGCTCAATGGTTCTGATGACGGCATGCTTCTGGACGCTTTACCGGCTTTGCGTTAATTTTCTGTAACTATTCAGCCGGATACGGGGTCGGGTGCGGCTTTTCTTCGCTAGGCGTTAAGATTTCTGTTTTTCCAGCGCTCGCTCCGCCCGCATTGCAAAACTCGCTACGCTCAGACAGTTGCAATGCTTATGGGCTCCCGCTCACTGGGAAAAACGACGAAATCTTTCCGAAACCGCTCTGAAAAACCACCCCCGCCCCCTCCAGAAAGAGGGGAGGTAGAATTTAGCTGAATAGTTACAATTTTCTAAGCATTTTGTTTTCGTGGCCAGTCACCGCCGCCGACAGCATGGCCGCCACCTAGATCATCCAGGGGATGGGCCCCCAGAAATAGCCAAACCGCATCCTCACAAAAAAAACTTTTTTTCTTCCAAGGCATTGGGCCCGTATTGCTACAGCCGCCGGCCGACCAGATTCTTGACACTACCTTATCTGTGAATCGTTATCTTTGCGCCGCGGCCGTTTTTTTCAAGCCCTGGAGCAGGGTGCTGAAACGCTGCGAGGTTTCTCTGATGCCATCCTGGTTGCCGGTCAGGATTCTGAGCGTTTGCTCGGCTTTTACCGGGCCAATTTTATTGTT